>JBIPLF010000051.1:0-10155 GCA_044368015.1 Rickettsiales bacterium | reverse complement strand
ACCCCACCCCCCCCCCCCCCCCCCCCCCCCCCTTCTGTGAATTTGGAAGACCTCTACGAGATTGGGCGAGAGGTTGCTGAATCCACTCAATGGACGAGGGCTGCTGCGAGGCGAGAGGGGCGATCATTCTAACCCTCATTTCCCATACACCCCCCTATACGCTGCCACCTGATCTTCCAGCCGGTAATGGGTGTGGACGCGGGTGCGTAAGCTGTCCGCATAGCTCTGATACAGCGCCGGTTGGGTGAGGAGCCTCGCGCAGGCTTGCGCAATGGCCGAAGGGTTAGAGAGGGGACACACCATCCCTCCCGCGCCAAGGCGGGGTGATTCATCCTCACGCCCTAGCAGCATTTCCCGGCAGGCGCCGACATCGGTGGTGACGAGCGGAATCCCCGCCGCACCCGCTTCCAGAATCACCAGCGGCTGTACCTCGCTGAGGCTTGTCAGCACTACCACATCAATCTGCGGGAGGTAATCCTCCACTTTTACCCGGCCGAGGAAGGAGAGGGTGGGGGGGGGATGATGCGATGAGGGATGATTCGATAATTCGATGGTTACCCCCTCCCTATCCCTCCCCCGCTTCGCGGGAGAGGGGACCGGAGGGAAAGCCTCTCCTGCAAACAGATGCTGGTCGTGAGGCGCGATGTTGCATCCGGTTCCCTCTCCCGCTTGCGGGGGAGGGATAGGGAGGGGGTGATTTGCTGAATCCTGAATCCTGAATCCTGAATCCTCTTCAGAGACACTCCCTTCTAACTCCCCCCGCAGGCGGGGGGAGGAGTGCGGCGCCAACAACCCCAACTGCCCGGACAGCGCCTGACATTCCGCCGCGTAAGAGCTGTCTTCATCCATTGGGCCGAGGATCCAGGCGCGGAGTTCCGGGATCCGCTCGCGCAGCAGCGCCACGGCGCGGATGAAGGTTTTCACGTCCTTAATCGGCACCACCCGGCCAATCAGCGCAATGGTGGGGGGATGGTGGGTATCGCGCCCCAGATGGGCAAAGCGCTCCACCTCAATGCCGTTGGGGATCACCTGCACGCGGGCGGCATCGGCCCCGTCGTCAATTTGCAGCAGCCGGTTTTCCTCATACAGAGTAAGGATGCGATCGCTTGCCTCGTAACAGACGCGGGCGTAGCAGCCGAACGCATCGGTCCAAAAGTCACGCAATTCCCGGTTGTGCGTGGTGGGGGCGAGGTCACGCGCCATGCGGTCCTGCAACCAATCGGCGGCGATCATCTCAATGCGGCGCTCGTTGGTGTAGATGCCATGCTCGGTGAGGACTGCCTGTGCGCCGGTTTCCAGCCGTGCGCGCGCCATCGCCAGCCCCGCATAGCCGGTGCAGAGCGCGTGATACACCCGCGCTTTGGGCAGAGGGGCTAGCAAAATGGCATAAAGGCTGCCTAACAACCCCCGCCAGGTCCAGAAGTAATCTAAGAACGGGCTGTTGCCGAAGGTGGCGTGATACATCCGCAGCAGCATCGTCCAGCAGGCCTCGGAATCGAGCAGGATATGCTGGCCGAGATGTGCTCCCGTCTCCTGCATCGCGTGCAGAATCTCCTGCAACGCGGAAAGCGACCCGATGGATTGCAGCTCCAGCAAGGGCCGCTCGATACGGGCAAAAAATGCCTGTTCCTTCGCTTTGGGGAGGCGGATATCCCCCATCGGCAGGCGTTGCAGGGTGATATGTTGCAGGTCCGTCACATTCGGCGGCAAGGCATAGCGCAAGGTGCGCGGTCCACCCGGCGGCTCAATCACCACCAGATGAAACCGGTGTTCCGGCAGTTGGCGGATGAGATCGTGCGTCCAGCCCGCCACCCCTCCGGTGACATACGGGTAGGTGCCTTCCAGAAACAGGCAGATATCGGTTTCCGCTACTGCTCCCTCTCCCTGTGGGAGAGGGCCGGGGTGAGGGTGTTCCTGACGAGAGCCTACTTTTGCCCTCACCCTACCCTCTCCCGGAGGGAGAGGGTTTAGCGCCTTGAGGATGCTCTTCCTCTCATGCCTCGAAGCATCGAACGTCACGCCGCCACCTCCGCAATTTCGATGCGCAGATCAAACACCGACATCCCCGCCGCCCAGCTTTGGGAGAGGGGGGTGGTGCCACCCATCTCCCCTGCCAGCCAGCGTGCGCGGGCGTAATCGCCGGTTTCCGCATAGGCGGTGAGGAGGAGGTCGAGCGCGTCGTCATTGGCCGATGGCCCCCTCTCCCTGTGGGAGAGGGCTGGGGTGAGGGTTCTTTTCTCGTCCCTCACCCGGCGCTGCGCGCCACCCTCTCCCGGAGGGAGAGGGTTCTCGTAATATGTGTCCTCCAACACCGCAATCACTCCCTCCCAGTCTTCCATGGTGGCGGCGAGGCGGGCGCGTTCCAGACGGCATTCTGTATCATTCGGCAGATGGGCGATGAGCTGGTCGTAGGTATGCGCCGCTTCCAGTCGTAGCTGCGCGGTACGATCCGGATCAAACACGCCGCTTGCGGCCATATCGCGCAGCAGATCGGCATGGTGGCGATAGGCGGCAACGCTTCCCTGTTGCTCCAGTTGGCGTTTGGATTTTTGCAGTTGCAGGTGAAACTTCTGCTCCAGACTCGCCATGGCGCTGCCCGCCTGCACCCGCACGGCATTGACCGGATCGGTGAGCGCCTGATGCAATGCACTGGCATATTCCGGGCGGAAATCCTGCGCCATGAGAGCGATCACCCGGCGTTTTTGCGTGGTGGTGCCAAGCGCCATGACATCGGTGAATGGCACGACCTGACTCGGCTCCGACCATTCATCATAGCCGATGCTCAGGCGCTCGGCCACTTCCTCGGATGCCTCGCGTCTGCGGTCGGGAAAGAGCGAGGCGAACCATTCGTCAAACGACAGTGCCCGCCAGCGATACCAGCCATAAAGCACCCCCGCGAGGATACTTCCCACCGCGCCGAACGGTCCCAGCACCGCCGTGGTGAGCAGCAGCATCAGCGGAAAACGATTATCCTTCCGCTTGCCGCGACGCCGGGCGATCCACACCCCCAGCAGTAACATGGGAAACGGGTGCAGCGCCATCGCCTGCCACAGCCACATCTCGCCCCGCATCACGCCGGTGAGCAGCCAGCCCTCCCAGCCGAGCGTGAGCAGGGCGGCCAGCGCAAAGCTCAGCCCCGGCCGTTCGCCCCGGTGGCGAGTGTGGAAGCTGGCGGGCACCTCTATTAACCCTACTTCTGCGGGCAATCTGCTTGGGCTGGGTTCGCATGAAAAACGATTCACTGGATCATTTTTCATGACTCACTCCTCGTAACAGGTCATGTATGAAGGATACACTCCTGTTTCTCGGTTTCCATCCCATCGCGCTTGCCTCGCATAAGCGGGTTAATAGAGGTGCCCGGAATTCTATCGGTGAGGTCACGGGCGATTGCATCCTGCTACCTATAGTGTATGTTTGCGCTGAGTTCAGCAAACCCTTTGCCAGAGGGGCGTATCGGCGCCATGATTTCATGAATGATGATGCGATGGAGTACCCCCTCCCTATCCCTCCCCCGCTAAAGCGGGAGAGGGAACCGGACGCTACCGTTCCTCACGCTATCAGCGGGGATAGGATGAGAGGCTTTCCCTCCGGTCCCCTCTCCCGCTTGCGGGGGAGGGATAGGGAGGGGGTGTTCGCACTTCTATTCATCGTCTTCTTATGGAGTTTTCCTGTTTGGGCGCTCCCCCCCCACGGGTTGACCATTTTCGGTGACCTCAAATACCCCGCCACCTTCCAGCATTTCGAGTATGTGAACCCGGACGCCCCCAAAGGCGGAAGCCTGCGGCTGGCGACGCTTGGTTCCTATGACAGCCTGAATGCGTATATTCTGAAGGGCGAACCGGCGGCGGGTCTGAATCTGCTCTATGATACGCTGTTGCAGAAATCCTATGACGAACCTTTTTCCGCCTACGGGTTGTTGGCGGAACGCGTGGAGCTGGCGGCGGATCGGTCATCCGTCACCTTTCGGTTGCGGAAACAGGCGAAATGGCATGATGGATCGCCCATCACCGCAGCGGATGTGGTGTTTACCTTCGACACGCTCAAAAAGGACGGGCATCCCTTCTATCAAGCCTATTACCACGAGGTGACCAAGGCCGAGGCGTTGAATCCCCGCACCGTGCGCTTTACCTTCGCTTCTACCCAGAACCGCGAATTGCCGCTGATTATCGGCGAAATGCCGGTGCTGCCAAAACAGTATTACACCACCCATCCGTTTGCGGAATCCACCCTCACGCCGCCGCTTGGCAGTGGCCCCTATAAGGTCGCTAAGGTTGATGCAGGACGAAGCATCCAGTATGCCCGCGTGCCGGATTACTGGGCGAAGGATCTGCCGGTGATGCGTGGGCGGTATAATTTCGACCGCGTGCGCTATGATTACTACCGCGACGAAACCGTGATGGTGGAAGCGCTGAAAGCGGGTGAATACGATGCGCGGCAGGAGACTATCTCCCGCATCTGGGCGACGGCCTATAAGGGCAGACCGTTCGACCAAGGAGTGTTGGTGCGCAACGAGATTATGCACGAAGTGCCGTCCGGGATGCAGGGATTTGTGTTCAATACCCGTCGCCCGATGTTCGCCGATCCGGCATTGCGGGAGGCGATGAACTACGCCTTTGATTTTGAGTGGGAGAATAAAACCCTCTTTTACGGTGCCTATTCCCGCACCACGAGCTATTTTTCCAATTCCTCTTTCGCGGCGGAGGGGGTGCCGTCGGCCGCGGAGTTGAAGCTGCTGGAGCCGTTCCGGGATAGCCTGCCGCCGCGCCTGTTTACCGAGCCGCACACAGTGCCGGTGAGCGATGGGGGAGGGGTGAATCGCATCAACCTGCTGAAGGCAAAGCATATCCTCGATAAGGCCGGGTGGAAGGTGCGGGATGGGCTACTCCGCAGGCCGGGAACGGATGAGCCGGTGGTGATGCAATTCCTTATCGCCTCTCCGCCTTTTGAGCGGGCGATTTCCCCCTATCTCTACAACCTAAAAAAGCTGGGGATTACGGCCAGTATCCGCATGGTGGATCAGGCGCAGTATCAGCGGATGCTCGACAGTTTCAATTTTGACATCACCATGGCGGTGTTTGGGCAATCCAGCTCTCCCGGCAATGAGCAGAAGGATTACTGGCATTCCTCGCAGGCGAATGTGCCCGGCACCCGCAATATCGCCGGGGTTGCGCACAAGGCCGTGGATGCACTGGTGGAGCGGATCGTCAAGGCGGAGAGTCTGGAAGAGCTACAAACCGCCTGCCGGGCGCTGGACCGGGTGCTGTTGTGGAATTTCTACGTCATTCCAAACTGGTTTAACCAGAGTTATCGCATGGTCTATTGGGATAAATTCGGCAGGCCATCCACCCTCCCCAAATACGATTTGGGGCTGGTGGATACCTGGTGGGAGGAACCCGCAAAAGCCGCAAAGGTACAGCAGTTTTTGGGGAAGGGGAGTTAGGGGGTCGTCATAAAGCGAGGTCGGGAGTGTGAGGATGTCATGCTGAGCGTCGCGAAGCATCTCTCCGCTTGCGTAAGCCCGTCAGCGTTTGGCAAACGGAGAGATGCTTCGGGGGCAAGCCCCCTCAGGATGACGAAACCCCCGCCGACCTTAATAGGAAATGCCATATAGCGAAAACTAGGATCCAGACACCAGAATTCCAACTTGCGTTGGAATGACGAAGTTGGGACGGTAAGCGGGAGAGATGATGCACGCCGTCCGTCTTCTGGATTGCCCCACGTCGGCTAACGCCTCCTCGCAATGACGGACCAACGTGCCGCGTTTGTCTGAAAAAAGCTAAATCTTCGTGCCCGTCCGTGGTTCCTGCTCTCCGCTGAGTTTGGCGAGGATGGTTTCACCCGCCACCATTTTCTGTCCGGCGATCACCTGCGGCTGGATGTCGCGGGGGAGGTAGAGATCCACCCGGCTACCGAAGCGGATCATGCCGATGCGCTGCCCGGTTTGTACGTCGTCGCCTTCTTTGACAAACGGCACAATCCGGCGCGCTACCAGCCCGGCAATCTGCACCATGCCGATCTCCACGGCATCTTCGGTGACAAGTTTATAGGCCTGACGCTCATTGTCCTCGCTGGCTTTATCCAGCGAAGCGTTGAAGAAGGCGCCCGGCGTGTAATGCATGGCGGTGACGGTACCGTCGATAGGGGCGCGGTTCACATGCACGTCAAACACATTCATGAAAATGCTCAGGCGGGTGCGCGGTTCGTCGCTGAAACCCAGCTCACTGGGGGGCACGGCTTCCACAATCGGCAGCAACACGCCATCGGCGGGCGATACCAGTACACCGGCAGTATCCGGGACGATGCGTTCGGGGTCGCGGAAGAAATACACACACCAAGCGGTCAGGATCGCACCCAACATACCGAGCGATCCGGAAAGCGCCCATAGTAGCACCGTGGTGACTGCGGCGATGAGAATAAAGGGGTAGCCCTCGCGGTGAACGGGTACCAATATACCTTTCAGGTGATCCATAACGTCTAGCCTTCTGCAAAAAAGAAACGCGGCCACCTTAGGCAGTTACGGCGTGCGATGCAAGCCCCCCGGAGGGAGCGGAACCTCGCTACCCGGTACGGGGAAAGCCATGCGCTGATTATGCCACAATGCCGAAGCCACCATCAGCGCAAGCCCCGTCCACAGCGCCCAGGACGGAGCGGCATGGATAGTTGGCACCGGAACGGGCGTAAATTCGGTTTTGGGGCGTGGCGCACCATGTTCCAGCACATAGAGAAATTCGGGCAGGAGATGTTCCGTATCCAATTCCAGAAATTGCGTATAGCGTTTGAAATAGCCAATCGCATAGGCGCGCCCCGGAAGTGTGGAAAGTTCCAGTGTTTCCAGTGCTTGCAGGTAGGCATCGTCGATAAAAAGATGGGCGGAGGCTTCCTCGATGCTGAGGCCGCTCGCAAGGCGGGCCGTTTGCAGCAAGGAGCCAAGATGGTGAGGATGCGGCATGGATGTCCTTTATTGGTTCTCAGCCCCCTCCCTATCCCTCCCCCGCAAGCGGGAGAGGGAACCGGATGCAGCATCGCGCCTCACGATCAGCGTTGTTTGGATGAGAGGCCTTCTCTCCGGTCCCCTCTCCCGCAACGCGGGGGAGGGATAGGGAGGGGGTAAGTTTTCTTATCCGTTACATTCGAGAAACCGCACTGCCTCTGCAACGAGCCGGTCAATAATTTGCTGCATCGGCTCAATGGCGGTGACCATGCCCACACTCTGACCGGCCATCACCGACCCTTGCTCGACATCGCCGTCAATCACAGCCCGGCGCAGCGCGCCTGCCCAGAAATGTTCGATCTCCAGTTGCGCTGCTTCTTTGCTGAGGAGTCCGGTGCGGTGTTTTTCGATCGTCTCCCGTTGGAAATGGGTGAAGGCCTTGCTCGCCTGATTCGCAATGGCACGCACCGGAATCACGGGGAAATCAGGATCCAGTTGCACGGAGGGCACGGCATCCCGCGCTTGTGAGCGAATAAAACATTCCTTGAAGCGGGGATGGGCAATGGATTCTTCCGCGCAGACAAATCGCGTGCCGAGCTGGCATCCGGACGCGCCCAGCTCCAGATAGGAGGCGATGGTTTCGCCCCGGCCGATGCCGCCCGCCACAAACACCGGCACCTCGGTCACATGGGGGAGAATTTCCTGCGCCAGCACCGAGGTGGCGACCGGGCCGATATGCCCTCCGGCTTCCGTGCCCTCAATGATGAGCGCGCCGATTCCGTGCTTGATGAGGCGTTTGGCGCTGGTTAGCGTGGGCGCAAATCCGAGGGACTTGATTTCCCTCTCCTGAAGTTGCGCCAGATGCGCGGCCCTTGGCATCCCCCCCGCAAACACCACATGCGATACCTGCTCTTCGACACAAACCGCAAGCAGTGTTTCCAACTCCGGATGCATGACAATCAGATTGACGCCAAAGGGATGCGAGGTCAGTGCTCGCGTGGCCTGAATCTCCGCGCGCAGCAGAGCAGGGGGCATGGAGCCGCAGGCGATCACTCCGAAGGCGCCACTGTTGGAAAGGGCTGCCACCAGATGCCGCTCCGACACCCAGGACATCGCGCCTCCCAGAATGGCAAAGCGGCTGCCGAGGAACGCCGTCCCCCGGCTCCACAGGGAGTCTAAACGCTGAAAATCATGCTGCATATTATGCGAAATACGCTTGCAAGGACCGTGCGTCAATGGGTTTAGAGGTTTATCGTCGCTTCACTTTATGTTTTCCAGTGGCCGCAAATACTTGCATCCTTCAGGATGAATTGCCTATACATGCCCATCTGTACCCGTAGCTCACCCGGATAGAGCAGCGGATTCCTAATGCTAGGGGCTGATGCTCATATCTCATTGAGTTAGTTTGATCTTGCCAGACAGAATTGCCTTAAAAATCCAAAAAGCAAGGCGACAGCAAGACAGAGGGATAAAACCCCACATGCCGGAATCGTATATATTAATGAAGCTTGCTACCAAACCCCTTCAAACGCCTTGTGGACTCGGTGGCACCAGAATCGGTGGATGTGAAGGGGGGCGCGATGGAGTGATACGTCGCTTGACGCTCTCCGATTCCAGTATTACACCTGCCTCCATTATGGAGTAAACGTGTGGAGGTGTTATGGTTACGTATTTTGGTGATGGTACGAATGAATCGATCGTTGGGTCAGTGGATCCCGATTAGCTGCACGGCGCGGGCGGCAACGATACGATCGACGGGCTGGACGGCGACGATTATATCCTCGGTGAAGCCGGCGCAGACACTCTCTATGGCGGTGCAGGCAACGACCAGATATACGGCTATGACTGGTGGGGAACGCTAGACGGTTCCGCGCACTGGATCGACAGCGGTTCGGGTCACGACTACATCGTCGGCGATCACGGCAACGACACAATCTATTCTGGCACCGATGACGATACCGTCAATAGCCATGGTGGCGACGACTATATCGACCTGTGGACGGGGGGTGCGGTCAACTACGAAACCGCCTATGCGGGCGACGGAAACGACACAGTTCTTGGTGATCTCACCCAGTATTTTAGCATCTATGGTGAAGGCGGAAACGACCTGCTGTATGGCGGAACGCTGTTTGGCTATCTGGATGGCGGCGCGGGCGACGACACGCTTTCGGGTGGCAATGGGTATGGCTATTTCTTCGGTGGTGCGGGGAATGACACCATCACCACGGGCAGCGGCAATGACACCATCTACGCCTATGACTGGTGGGGCAGTGCCGATAGTTCCGTGCACCTGATTAGCAGCGGCGGCGGGCTTGACGTGGTCTATGCCGATCATGGCAACGATACGATCAACACCGGAGATGATACAGACTGGGTCTATGCCTATGGCGGCGATGATCAGGTGGATCTCGGTACCGGAACATCCCAATATGCCGAAACCGGAGACGGTCACGATACCGTAACAGCGGGCGATGGCGGCGGCACGATCTATGGCGGCGCTGGCAATGATTCCATCACGGCGGGCCATGGCGGCTTCCTGATTTTTGGCGATGCCGGAAGCGACACCATTACGTCCGGTGACGGTAACGACTCCATCTACGGTTACGACTGGTGGGGGAGTCTGGATGGTTCCGCGCACCTCATCAACAGCGGCGGCGGGAACGACATCGTCACTGGTGATGACGGCAACGACACGATTGATGCGGGCGCAGGAACGGACTCCGTCTATGCGTATGGCGGGAATGACTGGATTGAGCTTGGTACCGATGACGGCATCAACACGAACTACGCCTATGGCGGCAGTGGAAACGACACCATCCTCGGTGCGTTGTCCGGGAGTTATTACTACCTCGGCGAAGACGGCGACGACAGCATCACCGCCGGTTCAGGCAGCGGGTTTGTCGATGGTGGTCTGGGGATCGATACCATCACCACCGGCAACGGATCCGATCAAATCTTCGGCGGCGGCGGCGCGGACTTTATTGCTGCCGGCGATGGCAACGACACCGTCTATGCCTATGATTGGTGGTTCACGACCGACAGCTCCAACCACACAGTCTATGGCGGCGGCGGCCATGATCTGGTCTATGGCGAAAACGGCGACGATTCTCTTTTCGGGGATTCTGGGAACGACACGTTGCTTGGTGCGGAGGGGAATGACTATCTGGATGGCGGTGCGGGAACGGACAGCCTGGATGGGGGGAATGGCAATGATTACTACGTCG
>JBIPLF010000038.1:0-18436 GCA_044368015.1 Rickettsiales bacterium | reverse complement strand
CGCCTATGGCTATCATTATGTGCCACGCGGCACCATCACCCGGCTGTTGGGGCGCAGGCACGCATTTTTAGGGACGCTTGCCCCGGAAGACGGGTTTGTGTTTGCCGATGCGGAGGGGTTGATCGCCTCCTGCGCGCTGCTGAAACTGGCGCTCCCCGCCCCGCACCTGATGGGAATGCTGGCGATTGGCGTACGCGAACCGCACCGCTTCTATGCCGGGCAAGGCACGGAGTTATTACGCTTTCTTGCCGCCACCGTAGGGGTATTGCTGGCGAAGTGGGATGCACGTTAATGTTTGACGGCTACGCTCGCAGATGCTATGGCGTCCCCCTTATAAAAATCAAGGGAATAGAACACCATGCGCGTTGGCATTCTGCAAGGCTATCTGCAAATCGACGGTGAAAACCTGCGTACCATCCCCGCCTGCCGGGAGGATCGCAATGCCTTTTACGGCGGCGGCAGCCCGCACAATATGGGCGATTGGTTCGTCACCCGCTCCATCTGGAGCGAGCTGGACGCAGAAGTCTATTACACCGTGCACCCTGCCGCCCCGCAGAAGAGCTTCGATTTCATCAATTCCGAATGCGACGTGTTCGTGCTGAAAGGCGGGAATTTCCTCACCGGGAACTTCCTCTCCACCAAAATCGGCTATGAGGTGCTGTCCAAGATCAAAATCCCGATGATGTATATCGGTGCCGGACTGCAAGCCCCGATCGGCGGCACGGTGACCTTCACCGAAGACGAGCAACGCTGCCTGAAATACATCCATGATAGCTCGGAGTCCTGCGGGGTGCGCGGCGAAACCTCCAAGGAGGCGCTGGAAAAAATCGGCATCACCAATGCACGGGTCATCACCTGCCCGACTCTCTTCTGGGGATGCAAGCCGGAGCTGGAACTCAAAAAACCCTCCATGGAGCGGGTGGGCTGGACCATGCGCGACGTGCTGCTGTCGCAGGACCGCCCCACGCAAAAACGCCAGTTCGACCTGATCGAACGCCTGCGCGACCATTGCCGCGAGCTGATTGTGATGCTGCAAGGCGAAGAAACCCTGCTACAGGAATATTTCCTGGCCGATCGCTGGGGCCAGACCCGTCGCACCCAACGGGCCGCAGTGGAAGGCTATGAAAAGCTGCAAAAATCCACCCAAGTCTCGGTGGATATCGAAAAAATTGAAAAGTCGCTGCTGGAAACCTACGCCAACCGCATGACCCCCGACATGATCCGCTGGGTGATGCGCCACAGCTTCTATTCCTACGATCCGGCGGAATATCTGGATTTCTTCAAAAGCCTCGACCTGATGGTCGGCTGCCGCCTGCATGGCAATCTGGTGTCGATGGCATGGGGAACCCCGGCCTTCTACGTCACCTATGACGAACGCACACAGGAAATGGTGGAAGCACTGAAAATCCCCTCCGCCAAGATCACCGATACGGATTTTGATCCGGCTTCCGCCGTCCATGCCGACTGGGCACCGTTCCAGGAGCGTTACAAGCATTACTATCAGGAATATAAGAGCTTTCTGGAGCAAAACCTGCTCAAGCATAAGCTGGCGTAGGGTTGGTGCGAGGCGTGTGAGCCTGTCATCCTGAGGGGGCGCTTGCCCCCGGAGGGTCTCCCAACCAGCGAAACGCTAACAGTGCTCGCACGAGCGGGGAGGGAAAGCACCCAAGAAGAAAATAGAAATGCAAGAACAATGCCTGGCGGCTCAATCAATTCAAACGTTTTCTCGCAAGACAGGCAAGACAACTTCTGCCATGGATGATGGAGCATTTACAACAACTGACGCCTCCCCACTTTCAGGGGAGCCATATCGGGGAAACCCCAGAGCATTCGGCCCGTGCTCAAACTCACGGTAGGTAAGCACATCTTGGAAGGAGGTCACGGTCTCCACTTTCTCAATTGGATGTAACGTCTCGGTCATCATAATCTCCTAATGTGAAGTTGGGTGCGCGTCATAGCACCGAGCGCAGCACCTCGGCAATCATCAGGGATTTTTCAGCCGCCAGTTTTTCCTCCGGAGTCTGGGCGTTGCGAATCTGAATCTGCGCCTGTTGCAGACGCAAATCCACCCCGGCCTTATCCAGATCCGGCAAGGGGATGATGTCCTCCGCCAGCACCGTGCAGCGGCTGGGCGTCACTTCCGCGAACCCGCCGGTGACAAACACGCGCTCTACCTCACCTTCCGGCAGAAACACCTGCACCACACCGGGGCGAAGGGTAGAGATCATCGGCGCATGTTCGGGCAACACGCCAAAATCGCCTTCTGCGCCGGGAGCCACCACCATGGTCGCCTGCGCAGCCAGTTCCAGACGTTCCGGAGATACGAGTTCAAAAGTCAGCATGGAAAAACCCTATTTTAAACATGAACGAACGGGATTCTTCTATCAGGAGATAGGTTTTTAGCAAGTACATCGCGCATCTATGCCGAGATGAGCAACCTCACATGATTGTTACAAATAAAAAACTGCATTGATCCACATGCACCCACCCCGTATTTTTTATTAAATAATTAACATTGGTGCCGCTATGTCCCACGATATTTCCCATGAACATACCATCCCCAACCATGGGGATGGTATCGATACGACAGCATGCAAGCCGCAAATCTCGCTGGTTGCACATGCGGATGCGTTTCATACGCTGGTATCGCCGGATACTACAGAGGCATACCGCTGGCCCGTTTCAACGACAAGCAATCCCACCGTGATCTACTATACGATCGTGACAGAAGATCGTTTGGCCATCCCTTTGCTCAGATATGGGCAATATCGCTATACGATGCAGACTGCACTGGAAGATGCTGGGATGAATCCGGGAGAGTTCAAAACTGATCTGGAAAGCGTCTATAACGATGGAAACAGCTTCTTTCGCCAGACAATTGAGAGATGGATGGAGGAAGTAAAAGAGAACGCCCATCTGACCTTTGTTTATATTTCCCCTAGTGACCTTGACAATAAAACCCCAAGGCCAGAGGTACTCTACATCGCAGCTGGTAATAGCAAGGATGTGAGCGGCGTTGGACATCCTCCAGGTTTCTACACACGCACCGCTAACGATGGGAGTACAGCCGAACGCATAGCGCTGATGTTTATCGAAACCGCGCAGGTTACTCCTACATCCGAGCAAGATCAACAGCATGCGTTCTATGTGCATGGACATGAATTGCTCCATACATTGGGATTATCGCACCCGGGAATCGATCCGGATAGAGATGGCGCTTACCAGTATAGCGGTAGCAATTTGGGGAGGTTTAACACCAGCATGAGCTATTGCCCCTCACCTGGAGAGGTTGGAAACTTACCAAATCGCACCCTCACCGATATGGAAAAGGAAACGATCTCTCAGTTGTATGGACCTTCGCAGGCAAATCAGGTAAGGCAGTTCGGCCCATCCAACCCTGTGGGCATTTACACACCAGACTGGAATGACAGCATTCATATTGTTCCGACGAATACCCCACTGAGTATTGGTATGACGTCTTTCGATGCAGCAGGCGTAAGCAACTTCACGGCATCCCCTGATATTCAGGGCAGCCAATCATATATCTGGACGGCAGGCGCAACCAGGCAATTACCGGGACTGACGATTGATTGCCCGACTGAGCCTGTCACTTCTACCGTTCGCTTTCAGGGAAGTCTGCTTTCTCAGTATCCGGTTGACCAAACCATTAACACCTGTCTTTCTGGAACATACAGACTGAGTGCCGGGGGGAATACATCCCTTGTCCTTCAAGAGGGAGCAATCGTCGCAAGCTCTTCGACCGTCATCGAAGTAAAGGGGGGAGAGACATCGATCACGATGGACGGAACATCCCCCTTTCAGGGCACCATCACGATCCAAAACTCAACCACGCTGACCAACACGGTCGGTATAGACGCTGTTAGCGCTCCGATAGATGCCACGCTGAGCATCGGCGGGAACCCGGTCATTTCCCCTACCCTTACCCAAACTGGCTCATCATCCTGGGATGTTTCTCTGGGAAGCAACCTAACCGGCACCCTCAGTCTTGGCGAGACAAACTGGATGTTGGAATGGACCAACGCATTTGGCACCAAACAAGAGCTGCAAATTACAGGAGAAGCTGCAGCGGTAGATGGCGCATTTGGACTCTATACAGGTGCGCTTCCTACCGCCACACCAACGCCACTCCCAACCCCAACGACGATTCCGCCTCCTGCTCCAACACCTCTTCCGGCATCATCTAATCGTCTCTACCTTCCTTTGGTACGACGGTAGTAGGGCCAGAATAACCCGATAGCCTACTTCTCCACCTGATAATTCGGTGCTTCACGGGTGATGGTGATATCGTGCGCATGGCTTTCGCGCAGACCGGCCTGCGTGATGCGCGCAAACTGGCAGCGCGTCTGCATATCGGGAATGGTGGCGTTGCCGGTATAACCCATGGAGGCGCGCAAGCCCCCCACCAACTGGTGAATCACCCCGGAAATCGGCCCTTTGAACGGCACGCGACCCTCTACCCCTTCCGGCACCAGCTTCATCTGCTGCGTGACCTCCTGCTGGAAATAACGGTCGGCGGAACCTCTGGCCATCGCCCCCACCGAACCCATCCCGCGATAGGTTTTGTAGGAACGGCCCTGAAACAGCACCACCTCGCCGGGGCTTTCCTCGGTGCCCGCAAAGAGCGATCCGATCATCGCCACATCGGCACCCGCCGCAATCGCCTTCGCCAGATCGCCGGAATATTTGATCCCGCCATCGGCGATCACCCGAACCCCGCGTGGACGGCACACCGACACTACCTCCTGAATCGCCGAAAGCTGCGGCACCCCTACCCCCGCGACAATCCGCGTGGTGCAGATGGAACCGGGGCCAATGCCCACCTTCACGGCGTCTGCTCCGGCATCCATCAGGGCCGTTGCCGCTTCCGCCGTCGCAATATTGCCACCGACAATGGCTATGTCAGGATAACGCTTGCGCAACAGCGCGACGGTGTCGATCACGCCTTTGGAATGGCCATGCGCGGTATCCACCACCAGCAGATCCACTTCCGCCGCCACCAGTTTTTCGGCGCGGAGCAGGTTTTCTTCGCCCACTCCCACGGCAGCGGCAACCCGCAAGCGACCCTTGCCGTCCTTGCAGGCATCCGGGAAGGAGCGGGATTTCTCCATATCCTTCACGGTAATCAGCCCAATGCAGCGGTATTTATCGTCCACCACCAGCAGTTTTTCGATGCGATGCTGATGCAGCAGCTTCTTCGCTTCCTCGCGGTCGATGCCGGGCTGTACGGTGATGAGGTTATCGCGGGTCATCAGCTCGCGCACGGGCTGCTGGAGCTGGCTCGCGAACCGCACATCGCGGTGGGTGAGGACGCCGACCAGCACGCCCTTGGCGTCCACCACCGGAATGCCGGAAATATGGTGCTGCTGCATCAGCGCCAGCGCTTCGGCAAGCGTCGCGTCCGGGCCGATCGTCACCGGATCCACCACCATGCCGGACTCGAATTTCTTGACTTTCCGCACCTCCAGCGCCTGATCCTCGGCAGTCAGGTTCTTGTGAATACAGCCCATCCCGCCATGCTGAGCCATGGCAATCGCCACTGCGCTTTCGGTGACGGTATCCATCGCGGCGGAAATGAGGGGAATGCCAAGCACGATCTCGCGGGCGATCCGCGTATGGGTGTCGGCGTCACGCGGAACCAGCTCGGAGTAAGCGGGTCGCAGCAGCACATCGTCAAAGGTCAGTGCGTAAGGGACAGTTTGCATGGCAAGCTTCTAACGACAAAGGAAGGGATTGTCAAAGGGGAGCGAGAAAATGATGGCTTTGTCATCAAAATGACATGCAATACCGTTAGAAATGGGTGGAGCACGATAACATCACGAGGAAGAAAGACCGATGAGTACCACGCATTATCCGGGAAATTTACCTTGGGGCCGTAAATCAGGTGTTTGGTGCACCAGCCACTATGACACATGTGTTTGAGGATGCTGCCTCCCCTCCTAATCCAACTGCGCCAGGTGGTGTAGGAGCGCATCTTGGAAATGCAGATCTTAGCCTACCAAAGATACCGAGACAATTGTCCAATAGCGCGGAGCGCATAGCCTAGCCCCCTTGCCAATCGCGCCTTGAACCGTTATGCATTGCATGATGCGTATCGGCGTTTATACTCTGTCGCCTGCGGCCATCCGGATAGGGTGAGCAATGCCTCTCCTGATTCTCATCCCCGCTGTGTTGCTGCAAGTCTGGGGCATTGCCATGCTCTTTGCCGCCAGCGGCGGTAGCTGGGCGCCCTGGGCCGGGAAACAATTGCTGCATGTGGGGCTGGGCATGGTGGGGGCGAGCATCCTTGCCTTCATGCCCTATCGCCTGCTGTTTCGCTCCGCCTGGATGCCCTATCTGGCGGGGCTGCTGTTGCTGGTGCTGGTGGCCGTGATGGGGCATACCGGCATGGGCGCGCAACGCTGGCTCGCGGTGGGAGGGGTGACGCTGCAACCCTCCGAACCGATGAAGCTGGCGCTGATCCTGATGCTCGCCAGTTATTTTCACCAGTTGGGGGCGGAAGCCGGGCGGCGTCTGTTCTCGCTGCTGGTGCCTGCTCTGCTCACGGTGATTCCGGTGCTGCTGATTCTTAAACAACCCAATCTCGGCACGGCGACCATCACCATGGCCAGTGCGGTGATTCTTTTCTGGGGGGCGGGGGTGTCGTGGAAGCTCTTTGCAGCCGGTGGGGCGCTGGTTGGCACGGTGATCCCCGTGGCCTGGCACTGGTTGCTGCATGATTACCAGAAGGAACGGGTACTGACCTTTCTGGAGCCGGAGCGCGATCCGCTAGGGGCGGGCTATAATTTGATGCAATCGAAAATCGCCATCGGGTCGGGCGGCGGATGGGGGCGCGGCTTTCTGGAAGGTAGCCAGACGCAACTGAGTTTCCTCCCTGAAAAACAAACGGATTTTGTGTTTACCATGCTGGCGGAATCCTTCGGGTTCGCCGGGGGACTCGCGATGATTCTGCTCTACATCCTGCTGCTGATGGGCATCCTGATCCTCACCCTGCAATGCCAGAATGGCTTTGGACGGCTGGTGGCGCTCGGCATTAACGGCCTGCTATGGGTGCATCTGACCATCAATGTCGGCATGGTGATGGGGCTACTCCCCGTGGTGGGGGTACCGCTGCCCTTCCTCTCCTATGGCGGCACGATGGGGCTTGCCTCCTGGCTCGCGATCGGGTTGCTGGTCGCCGTGCATCGCAACCGGCAGGTGGGGGTGTTATAGGCACTGTTGTTACATTCAGTTTTGGCTCTATTTTGGGTCTTCTTGGCTGCAAAAAGCAGAATAATTTTTGAAATAGGTTGGCTATATCTGCAAATCATCCTGCTTTTTTCGCTCAAAAATCCCTCAAAATATCCTACAAAATCAATCTAACAACAGTGCCTAGCGCGGTTCCCACCGGCATGTCCCATCCCCGAACGCACTCCCTGGCTTCCATGGCGCGTTTGCCGGGCCGCTGCACGGTGCGGAGGGCGAGCGCTGTCCCCTCCCCGCACGCAATGGTGAGGGGTGCCGCGACTACCGTGCCGGGTTCCGCGGCCTGCTTTCCTTCCACCACCTGTGCGGAAAGCAGCTTGATGCTCTCGCCCGCATGGGTGAACCAGGCACAGGGCCAGGGGGTGAGTCCCCTCACCTGCCGCTCAATCTCAGATGCCGGACGCGCCCAGTCGATACGCCCTTCCTCCTTGGTGAGTTTGGTAGCGTAGGTGACGCCTTCCTCGGTTTGCGGAACGGGAGAGAGCTCCCCCGCTGCGTACCGGGAAAGGGTTTCGGTGAGCAGCTTCCCCCCCAACACCGAGAGCCGGTCATGCAGGGTTTGAGCGGTTTCCTGCGGATCGACCGCCACGCGCTCCAGACTCAGTACCGGGCCGGTATCCAGCCCGGCATCCATCCGCATGATCGCTACTCCCGTTTCCGTATCCCCTGCAAGGATGGTGCGCGGAATGGGCGCCGCCCCCCGCCAGCGAGGCAGCAGGGATGGATGGATATTGAGGCAGCCAAGCCGCGCCGCGTCCAGCACGGCTTGCGGTAACAGCAGGCCGTACGCCGCGACCACGATCGCATCGGCCTGATGTGCGCGGATCTGCGCCTGAATCTCAGGGGAACGCAGGCTGGTTGGCGAAAACACGGGCAACCCCTGCGCACGCGCAAAGGCTTCCACCAGTGACGGGGTGAGTTTCTGCCCCCTCCCTGCCGGACGCGGTGGCTGGGTATATACCCCCACCACGCGATGCCCAGCCTCCAGCAAGGCCGCCAGCGGCGGTACGGCGAAAGCGGGGGTTCCCATGTAGAGAAGCGTGAGGGGCATATCAGCGTTCAGTGAGGGGGGGGTTCTTCCACAGGGTGTTTGCATCATGGCGCTATCTGCTGTATTGGCCGGGCGTAGAGTTTGTGTCATGCGTGAGGGTACCGCTTATGAGTAACAAAGTTGAGCAGTTATTGGAACAGGGTTTATTCGCCAGCCGCTGGCTGATGGCCCCTTTTTATGTGGGACTGATTGGAGCGCTGGTTATCCTGCTCATTAGCTTCATGCAGGAATTATGGCATTTTATGACCAGTATCCCGCATCTCACGCAAAGCGATGCCGTGCTGGGGGTGCTGTCGCTGATTGACCTGTCGTTGGCAGGTAACCTGCTGGTGATCGTCATTTTCTCTGGCTATGAGAATTTCGTGTCCAAGATCGACTTCAGCAACCACAAAGACCAGCCCGAATGGCATGGTTCGGTCGATTTCTCGGCCCTCAAGCTGAAATTGATTGCCTCTATTGTGGCGATTTCAGGGATTCACCTGCTGAAAGTGTTCATGGATGTTGGCAAAACATCGGAAGCGCAAATCAAATGGATGATCATCATCCATCTGGTGTTTGTCGTTTCCGGCGTATTACTGGCGTCGATGGACCGTATTGCCGTGAGCACGAAATCGGCGAAGAAGAAATGATGGTTGGAGACCACGATTCTGCTTTCTGAATCCTGAATCCTGAACCCTATGGATGCTCCAGCCCTTTGAGGTTCTCCCAGGCTTTGTCGTAATAATGCTCGCTTTTGGAGAGGGCCATATTCAGGTAACTGCGCGCCAGTTGCTCATCCTTGGCGATTTTGGCGTAGAAACCCAGATTGTTATACAGCTCTGGCCCCGAATAATAGCGCTTGGCAATCGCCTCCGCCGCTTCCAGATCGCCCGATGCGCCATGCACCAGCGCCAGATTCATGTCCATGCGTTTGGCATCCTGTGCGCGGTCATTGGGCAGGTGTTTCTTGGCAAGGGCAAGGGCCTGCACCGCCTCCGGATAGCGCTTATCTACAGCGAGCGCTAGACCGATATTATTCAGCACCGACGGGTTATCGGGACTCACTTCCAGTGCATGTTTGAAATAGGCGATCGCCTCGGTGGGCTTTTTGTTGAGCGTGAAGGCAATGCCGATGGCATTGGCGGTTTTCCAGCGTTTATCGTCCCTCTGCATCACCTTTTCCAGATGGGTAGCCGCTTCCTGACTCTCATCCAGCGCCAGCAGGGTTAGCCCCAGCCCTTCCAGCGCGTCGAGATTCTCGGCATCCTGCTCCAGCAGCGCTTCGTAGGCTTTGCGGGCGATGTCATACTCGCCGGTGCGGCGGCGCATCTCGGCAAATCCCAGCACATAGGTGGTGTTTGAAGGCGCTTGCAGCATCAATTGCTGGTAGTAATCCCCGGCTTTTTTGTAGTTTTTCTCGGCGAGCGCCTTATCCAGACTTTTCTGCATCACGGTTTGGATGTCGGGCACATCCGGCCCGCCCTCCTGCTTCACCATCGCATCCGGAGTGGAAAGCGTGGCAGGCGTGGACAACACACCGCAACCGCTAAGCAGGGCCGCACCAATCAGAACAGGAAATACATGCATGGCCGCACCTTAACCTACTTGCAGTCAGAACACAAATCGTGTTTTAGATCCTACGCACATGCGCTACCATGGCTTGCTGCTCAGATCAGGAAACTATCGACTTCATGACCCGCCACCTTACCAGCATCGCCACGCTTTCGGATGCCGACATCACGGCAGTGTTTACGCAGGCAGACCATTTCCTGATGCGCAACCGCACGGGCGATAAACAAACGCAGCTTCTGGCAGGTAAAGAGGCCGTGCTGCTGTTTTTTGAACCCTCCACCCGCACCCGCGTATCCTTTGAGCTGGCCGCCGGGCGGATGGGGATGCGTAGCATTGCCATTGGTTTCTCCGAATCCTCACTGATGAAGGGTGAAACGCTGGAGGATACCGCCACCACCCTCAACGCCATGCACCCGGATGCGGTGGTGATGCGTCACCCGGAATCGCTCGCGCCGGAACGGATGGCGGCCCTCATGTCCTGCCCGGTGCTGAATGCGGGTGATGGCACCAACGAGCATCCCTCGCAGGCGCTGCTGGACGCGTTTGTGCTCACGCGTCACCTGAAGACCCCGCGCCCCGTGATTGCCATTTGCGGGGATATCCGCCATAGCCGGGTGGCACGCTCCAACGCGCTGCTGCTGCCGCGTTTGGGGATGGAGGTGCGGCTCACCTGCCCGCCGGAACTGGCGCCGGATTTCCCCCTCCCCTCTGGCGTCACGCTGCATCACGAGATGGAGGAGGGGCTGGCGGGGGTGGATGCCATTATGATGCTGCGGATTCAGAAAGAACGGATGCATGAAGGGCGTGTGCCCTCGAATGACGCATTTTTGCAGCACCACGGGCTTACCGAGGCGCGGCTGGCGCTCGCCAAACCGGGAGCTAAAATCCTCCATCCAGGCCCGGTGAATCGCGGCGTGGAGATTGCAGATAGTCTGGTGGATCATCCCGAACGCAGTCTGGTGCTGGAGCAGGTGGAGGCGGGTGTGGCGATCCGCCAGGCGCTGTTTGGTTGGGCATTGGTGCGATGATTTGATAAAAGATGACTGGATGATTTGAATCACCCCCTCCCTATCCCTCCCCCGCTTCGCGGGAGAGGGGACCGGAGGAAAGGCCTCTCCTCACGATAGACGCGGATAAAAAAGCGCGATGGTGCATCCGGTTCCCTCTCCCGCGAAGCGGGGGAGGGATAGGGAGGGGGGGGGAAATGAGGAGTGCGTTCGGAGTGAAACAGGTAAGTCCAGCTTCCCCCGATGCCTTGCGGCTGGTGCGTTCGCCGGAGGGTGTATGGGTTCCCGACTTTTCCGGCTCACTGCCAGGGGAGGAAATGTGGCTCCCCTTTGAGCCGGATGTCTTGTGGGAAGCCCTGCAAGGCCCCTGGGCCGAAGGGGTGGTGCGGGCGGAAACCCTGATGCGGGCGCGTTTGCTGAGTGATCTCGGCTTTGCGCGCAAGCAGGGGCGGCTCTCGCTGGGGCGCGAGAAGGTGATCGCCCGGCTGACAAAGGCAGGAGAAAATGGTGTGCTGATCCACGCCATCGAGGCATCCGCAGGCGAATTGCGGAAGCTGGGATCAGGAACGGTAGGAGAGAAAATCGGCGATTTTACCACCGACGAACTCTCTCACTGTTCGGGAGGAACCTATGTGGTATACGCTGCCACAGAAAAACGCTACCTTCCGCCACTGTTTTGGCGTAAGCTCTCACAGTGGCGCGTGGTACACGCAGCGATGAAAGACAAAGTGCAGGCATGACCGATACGAAAAAAACCGAAGACAGCACCCCTCCCAGCGGAGGCACGCTACAGCTGAACAAACCACTCACGCTCAAACTCAAGCCCGGAGCGGGCGCGGGTGCAGGCAATGTGGAGGTGAAGCGTATCCGCGCTTCGCGGCCTACGGCGGGCGCGGCAGCCCCTGCCATGGTGGTGGCCTCGCCGGAGCTGTCCAATCTGGTCCGCAAACCCAGCGATGAGCTGCGCCGTGACGCGGAACCGCAACGCAACGCCAAAAGCCTCACCAATAACGAGCGCGAAGCCCGGATGCGTGCCTTGCAATCGGCCGTCCGTGCGGAAGATACACCGGCAGAGCCGGATCCGCTGCGCCGTGAACCCCGCAAGGTCGAGCGGGCGGTGGAAATCCCCGTTGCCGAAGTGGCGGATCTGGAAGTGGCGCTTGATCCCGCCCGTCCCGCTCCGATGACCGAGGAAGCGCGTCTGGCCGCCAAGGGCAAAAAGAAAACCGCCTTTGAGGAAGAGGAAGAGGAACGCATCCGCGCCAGTAATAAGCGTCGCCGTAGCGGCCTGCGCGATGAGGAAACCGACGATCCCACCAAATACGACCTCTATAACCTCTCGGCGGTGAAGGAAGAAGCCCTCTACACCGCAGAGGAAGAAGCCATTCGCTCGTTGATGCCCGGCGTCGGTGGCGAAATTGAGGATTATTCGGAGGAAATCGCCGAGGATGAACAACTGATCTTCGTCGATCTGGATGACCGTCCCAAATCCGAAATTGTGAGAAAGGTCAAGCAAACCCGCCGCGCCGTGCTCACCGCACCCGATCCCAACAAACTGAAGAAGAACCTGCGCAGCGAGGCGAAAGTCAGCACCAAAACCCGTCCGGACGTCAAAACCGCCTCGGATATGGCGAAGGAATTGCTGGAAAAGCGGCTCGCCATGGCGCCGAAGCCAGTGAAAAAGGCTCCCCCTCCACGCCGTGGCCGTGGGGCAAAAATCATCCCCACTTCCAACCACAGTGCCCGCGAAGTGCTGGTTCCCGATAGCCTTACCGTGTCGGAACTCGCCAACCGTATGGCGGTGCGTGCGGTGGATGTCATCCGCTCGCTGATGAAAATGGGCATGATGGCCAAACAGGACGATACCATCGACCCTGATACCGCGGAACTGCTCATCAGTGAATACGGCCATGTGATGGTGCGTGTGACCGAAGACGCAGCGGAAACCGCCGTGTTCCACGCCGAAGACGCCGAGGATGCAGGCGAATTGCTGCCGCGTGCACCGGTTGTCACCATCATGGGGCATGTCGATCACGGAAAAACCTCGCTGCTCGACGCGCTGCGCGAAACCGATGTGGTGGCGGGCGAAGCCGGGGGCATTACCCAGCATATCGGCGCCTATCAGGTGACGATGCATTCGGGCAAAAAAATCACCTTCCTGGATACTCCCGGCCACGCGGCCTTTACCGCCATGCGGGCACGCGGCGCGAAAGCCACCGATATTGTGGTACTGGTGGTAGCCGCTGATGACGGCATCATGGAGCAAACCAAAGAGGCAATCAGCCACGCCAAGGCGGCGGAAGTGCCGATTATCGTCGCGGTGAATAAGATCGACAAGCCGGGCGCTGATCCGCAACGCGTGCGCACCGAGCTGATGCATCATGAGCTGGTGGCCGAGGAATTCGGCGGTGACATCATGGTGGTGGATGTCTCGGCGTTGAAAAAACTCAATCTGGATAAGCTGGAGGAAACCATCCTCCTGCAAGCGGAGATTCTGGAGCTGAAAGCCAACCCCAACCGCGAAGCAGCCGGGGTGGTGATCGAATCCCGGATGGAAAAAGGCCGTGGGGTGGTCTCCACCTTGCTGGTGCAAAAAGGTACGCTGAAGGTGGGCGATATTGTGGTGGCGGGAACGGCCTTTGGTCGCGTGCGGGCACTCACCGACGACAAAGCCCGTCAGCATAAGGAGGCGCTACCCTCCATGCCGGTGGAAGTGCTGGGGCTAGACGAAGCCCCCGCCGCCGGTGAAGCCTTCGCCGTGGTGGAAAACGAAAAAACCGCCCGCGAAGTGGTGGATTACCGCCGCGACAAGCTGCTTTCCAAACAGCTCACACGAACCAACGCCGTGTCGCTGGAAGAGCTTTTCGCCAGTGGAGGCAAGCCAGCGGTGAAGGAACTGCCGGTGATCGTGAAGGGCGACGTGCATGGTTCAGTGGAAGCCATCACCCATGCGTTGCAGAAGATCGACCATGCGGAAGTGACCGTGCGCGTACTGCATTCCGGTGTCGGTGCGGTGACAGAATCCGATGTCGCGCTGGCGCAAACCGCCGGGGCGAGCATCCTTGCCTTCAACGTGCGCGCAGTGACTCAGGCCAAGCAATTGGCCGAGCGCGAGAAGCTAGAAATCCGCTATTATTCAATCATCTACAACCTGATCGACGATATGAAAGCCGCGCTTTCCGGCATGCTTTCGCCGACGCTCAAGGAAAACTTCCTCGGTTACGCGGAAATCCGTCAGGTGTTCAACATCACCAAAGTGGGCAAGGTGGCCGGTGGTTTCGTCACGCAAGGCATCATCAAGCGTGGTGCGAAATGCCGCCTGCTGCGCGACAATGTGGTCATCCACGATGGTGAACTCAAAACCCTGCGCCGCTTCAAGGACGATGTGAAGGAAGTCCGCGAAAACTTCGAGTGCGGGATTGCCTTTGAGCGCTACGAGGACATTCGTGAAGGCGATGTGGTGGAAGCCTATGAGGTAGAATCCATCACGCGGTCGGTGTAGGGTAGACGATGGATAATTGGATGCGGGATGACTGATCTAACCAGCTCTTGTTCCCAATCCTCCAGTGATCCAGTCATCCGTTATCCGTCATCCCTCTTTCTCACTTTCGAGGGCGGCGAAGGCAGCGGCAAAAGCACGCAAGTCACCTTGCTGGCCGAGCGGTTGCGTGCGGAAGGGCGGGAAGTCGTCACCACCCGCGAGCCGGGCGGCACAGCATTCGCTGAAGAAACCCGTCATCTCCTCCTGCATAGCGCTGCTCCGCGTGATGCCATCTGCGAAACGCTACTGCTACTCGCCGCCCGGCGTGACCACGCAGAACGGGTCATCCGTCCGGCATTAGCGCTGGGCGCGGTGGTGATCTGCGACCGCTTCACCGATTCAACGCTCGCCTATCAGGGCGCGGCTGGGCTTTCGGCTTCGTATTTGCTGGAACTGCAACGGCTGGCACTCGGAACCCTCATCCCGGACCGCACCTTTCTGCTGGATCTCCCGCCGGAGATAGGACTAGCCCGCGCCCGCAATCGCGGACCGCAGGATGTGTTTGAGGGGCGGGAGCTGGCGTTTCACCATGCCTTGCGGGAGAGCTATCTGCGCATCGCCGCCGCCGAACCGGAACGGGTGCGGGTGGTGGACGCCACGCAATCGGTAGAGGTGGTGGCGATGGCGATTACGCGTCACCTGCCTCTCTAAACCCTTTCGCCCGCAACAAACAGGCGTCGCAGGCGCCGCAGGGTGCGCCTTCCGGCGTGGGGTCGTAGCAGCTTAAGGTGAGGTCGTAATCCACCCCCAGCCGCCGCCCTTCGCGGATGATCTCCGCCTTGGTCATGCGGATCAGCGGTGTGCGCAACCGGATGCGTTGCCGTCCTTCCACTGCCGCTGCGGTGGCGAGATTGGCCAGTTGCTCATAGGCTGCAATATACTCCGGTCGGCAATCCGGATAGCCGCTATAGTCGATCGCATTGACGCCGAGGAAAATATCCTCCGCTCCCACCACCTCCGCTACCCCCAGCGCGAGTGCAATGAAGATCGTGTTGCGCGCAGGAACATAGGTAACGGGGATACCGGCGCTCATTTCTGCCGTCTCCCGGTGTTTGGGAACGGCGGTGTCACTCGTCAGCGCCGACCCGCCAATGGCCCGCAAATCCAAATCAATCACCCGGTGATGGGTAATCCCCAGACTCTCCGCCACCCGCTTTGCCGCTTCCAGCTCTGCCATATGCCGTTGCCCATACCGAAAGCTAAGCGCATGCACCTCATACCCTTCCGCTAGTGCCATCGCGGCGACGGTCGCGGAATCCAGCCCCCCGCTGAGGAGGACGACGGCTTTAGGGGGGGTAGAGCGGTATGAATGCGGATTAGCAATCCATCCCATTGTTCGACCGAACCATCCTAACGCGACAGCCAGCGCAACATAACCGTACGCAACAGGCACGGCAAAAGCCATCACGATGGGGATTATGTCTATGTCGATGCCGGATCCGGTGATGATTTTTCTTCCAAAGGAGGCAACCAACAGAAACACACATAAAAGCGGCAGATAGTAGAGCGGTGCTTTTAGAGCTAGTTTTGTCAGGCTACCATACGGCGTGCGACGCATGCGGCTCTGCAACCACCAGGCCAATACCAAGTAAGGAATTCCTCCTATATATCCTCCCGCGATTAATATCCGCAATAGATCGGGAAGCTGGCTAGGTGAGCCTATGGCATAACTGATAGCACTTAGGAGTAGCGGCACCACCACCGGCAGCAGTAAACTCAAACGGTAGAAGGTGCGGAGGGACAAACACATAGCGCGATCAGGGAAGGCGTAAATGGTGGGCGGTGACGGGCTCGAACCGCCGACCCTCTCGGTGTAAACGAGATGCTCTACCAACTGAGCTAACCGCCCCCTGAAACAGGGGAAAGAAGCGCCTTATACCGAATCCCTTGCTGTGATGCAAGCGTCGGAAGCACGCGGCTGCATAAAAACACTTGCGCAGCAGGGGTTTCTTTGGTTATAAACGCCCCCTCTTACAAGGATAGGGTTATGAAAGTACGCAGCTCTCTGAAATCAGCCAAAATTCGTGATAAAAACTGCCGTGTGGTGCGCCGCAAAGGCCGTGTTTACGTCATCAACAAGTTGAAGCCCCGTTTCAAAGCCCGTCAGGGGTAGGCTTCACCGCTCTCGAATCTCGGCGCTGCGCTAGGTTTTAACCTTTCGCGGCGCTTTTCGTTTGCTCTGCTCACTCCCAGCTTTTGCCCCAACTGACATCCACATCCAGCGGAATATCGAGGGTTGCAGCCGCCATCATGCCCTGCCGCACGCGTTCGGCGACGCTGGAGGCGGCGGATTCCTCCACCTCCAGCACCAGCTCGTCATGCACTTGCAGCAGCAGCCGGGCGGGGAGTTGCTCCTCACGGATCATCCGGTCTACCAGTAGCATCGCCCGCTTGATGATATCCGCCGCGCTGCCCTGAAGCGGTGCGTTGATCGCCGCCCGCTCGGCGAATCCGCGCCGGTTGGGGTTTTTATCGGTGATGCCTTCCACATAAATCCGCCGCCCCATCAGGGTGGTGACAAAGCCCTGCGTGCGGCAGGTGGCGATCGTCCGGTCCATATAGTCCCGAATGCCGGGATAGCGCTCAAAATAGGCGGCAATGAACTCCGCCGCTTTGGTGCGGGAAATGCCGAGTCGCGCCGCTAACCCGAAGGCACTGATACCATAAATAATACCGAAATTGATGGTTTTGGCCTGTCGCCGCAGCGTGTCATCCACCTGTTCCGGAGGGATGCCAAACATCTCGCTGGCGGTGATGCGATGAATATCCTCGCCTCGCCGGAAGGCATCCTGAAGGCTCGGAATATCTGCGAGCGCCGCCAGCAACCGCAACTCAATCTGCGAATAATCGGCGGAAAGCAGCACGCTCCCCGGCGGGGCGATGAAAGCCTTGCGGATCAGCTTCCCTTCCTCGCTGCGGATCGGGATATTCTGCAAATTCGGGTCGGTGGAGCTAAACCGCCCCGTACTCGTCGCCGCCAGATGGTAACTCGTATGCACACGGCCATCTTTCGGGTCGGTGAGGCGCATCAGGGCTTCGGTATAGGTGGAGCGTAGCTTGGCCAGTTGCCGCCAGGCAAGCAGCGTTTGCGGTAGTGCGTGCCCGGCCTCGGCCAATTCCTCCAGAATCTCGGCATCCGTGCCGTACGCCCCGGTTTTGCCTTTCTTGCCGCCCGGGAGTTGCAATTCATCGAACAGCACCTCGCCCAGTTGCTTCGGCGAGCTGAGCAGAAACTCGCGTCCCGCCTGCGTGTAGGCCTGTTGCTCCAGCTTCGCCATGTCGGCTGCAAACCGTTCGGAGAGGTGGAGCAACTGCTGATGATCCACCAGAATCCCGGTTTGTTCCATGGCGTGGATGATGGAGATCAAGGGCCGTTCCAGCCCGTAATAGAGCGCGAGCATCCGTTCCGCCACCAGCCGGGCGTGGAACAAATGATAGAGCCGCAGGGTGAGGTCGGCATCCTCGGCAGCGTAGCGGTAGGCGGTTTCCAGATCCACCTCCGCAAAGCCGATCTGCTGCTTGCCCTTGCCCGTCACCTCCGCATAGGAAAGCGGCGTGATGCCCAGATGCATTTCCGAAAGCGCGTCCATATTATGCCGGTGGCGGGCGGTATCCAGTGCATAGGACATCACCATCGTATCCTCCACCGGATGCATCGTGACGCCGCGCCGCGCCATCACATGCATATCGAACCCGATATTGTGCCCGATTTTGAGCACCGCAGGGTCTTCCAGCAAGGGTTTCAGCAGGGCCATGGCATCGGCAAACGGGATTTGTTGCAGGTCGGTGGAGGGGGGGGCATCGCCAAACAATCCCCCTTGCGCGCCGGGTGTGCGATGTTGCAGCGGCACGTAACAGGCTTCTCCAGAAGTCATCGCAAGCGAGAATCCCACCAGTTCGGCGTTTCGGGCGTCCAGCCGGTCGGTTTCGGTATCGAAGGCAACGCGGCCCGCCAGCCGCGCGCGGGCGATCCAGTCGCGGAGGGTGGGGGCATCCTGGATGAGGGTATAGGGGGGAGCGTTC
>JBIPLF010000042.1:0-15510 GCA_044368015.1 Rickettsiales bacterium | reverse complement strand
GGGGGGGGGGGGGGGCCCCACCCCGTGCGCTGATGATGATTCCCTCACCTTGGAGGCACTGCCTCCAACCTCTCCCACAGGGAGAGGGTTTGCGCCCAGACGCCCCACCAGCGCCTTAAACCCCTGCGCCTGCAAAAAGGGAATCAGCGTCTCGCCGTTCGGTTCGCCGTAGATCAGCGAATCCAGCGCGTGAGGTAGTGGGATGTCGCTTTTTAGTTGTACGAGCTGTTTGGAGAGAAAGGCTTTGTCGCGGTGCTGCTCCAGATTCTCTTTCCGTTTGGAGGGCGGCACTTCCGCCATCCGTTCATACAGCGCCTCCACACTGCCGAAGCGCTGGATCAGTTCGGCGGCGGTTTTCGGACCAATCCCCGGCACGCCGGGCACATGGTCGGAGCTATCACCCATCAGCGCCAGTACATCGGCGACCTGCGCGGGCGGCACCCCGAATTTTTCTACCACCTCGGCCACGCCGATGGTTTTTTGCTTCATGGCGTCGAACATGGTGATGGAACCACCCACCAACTGCATCATATCCTTGTCGGAGGAGACAATCTGCACGTTAAACCCTTGCGCCGCGGCGGCGAGCGCGTAGGCGGCGATCACGTCATCGGCCTCCACCCCCTCCTGCTCCACCACCTGCAACCCGAAGGCGGTGGCGGCCTCTCGCACCAGCGGGAATTGCGGGACGAGATCCTCCGGCGCGGGCGGGCGATTGCTTTTATAGTCCGGGTAGAGCGCGGTACGGAAGCTGATGCGCGAGGCATCAAACACCGCAAGCGCGTGCGTGCAGGCATGGCCAAACAGCAGCTTATGCAGCATCGCCACGAAGCCATACACAGCGCCGACGGGCGTTCCGTCGCTGCGCGAGAGCGGCGGCATGGAATGATAGGCGCGGAAGATAAATCCCGATCCGTCAATCAGCGCAAGCGTGGGAGGGGAGGGGGGCGCATTCACCCCACGGATGATACAGCTAAATGCGAGGGGACTCAAGCCGGAAGTCGCTTTTCTCAGTCGAGATCAAACAGCAACACCACACCAGACTGGCTTTGGGCGTCATAATCGGCCGTATTACCCGATGTCATGGTGTTATCGGTGGTGCAGAAGGTGCGTGGATGCTGCACCCTTCCGGTTCCGGGTTTTCCGTCATCGATTTTCTGGTCAATGACCAGTGCGGCAGCGCATCGCTTGAAGCTTCCGACATAACCGACGATGAAGGAAGAGGTATCGCCTCTGCCGACCAGCAACACATTGCCAAGCATCTGTGTCTGGTAAAAAAGCGTGGTGTCCGCCGTTGTGTAGGAGCGAGGCACGGCGGTGGTATCAAAGGGGAGGGTAATGGAGTGTTCTCCCTGCACCAACGGTCCCAGCGGCCAGGCGGAGCTGTAGCGTCCCTGAATCATCCCTGCATAGGCGAGTTGTTGAAAGAAGGTGGTGCGCTCACTTCCCGTGTAGGTACCTGCGGCGACCAGTCCATCCCCATTCCCATTGCGGGTACCCGTTGCGCTGCCAGTGGGGCAGGAGGGAGCCGTTGGCCAGAAGCGGGTGGCATTGGTGATATCTCCTGGTAGTCCCTGATATTTATCCACAAACCGGGCGGTGGCGGCCTGATAAGGCTCCAAAGAGGAGGCAATTTTGGCAAATTGCGCCTGCTCATACATATCCTTGCCAATCATCGTACCGCCAACAATGAGGCCAACGACGACCAGCACAATCGAAAGCTCTACCAGAGTGAAGCCATGACGAACAGTCTGCGTGTCCGCTGGAAAGAACATTCCATTGTCTCGATTCTGCTTCAACAACATACATACACCACAAAGCATTGTCAGAAACGTTTGTCCGTGCCTCAGACTACCAGTGCATTGCGTTCCCTGTTTTGTAGTGTAGGGCTGTTTCCCTTTTGCACGCAAAATACTACAGCGTTACTCCTATTCCCTCCAACCATGCGCGTAAAGGACTAAGCGCCGGATGGGCGCAGTCGGTGGCCAGATGCCCCCAGACGCGAGGCAGAAAACGCAAATAGGCGGGTTTCTGGTCGCGGGTGGCGAGCCGGTGGAAAATCCCGATGATCTTCATATTCCGCTGCGCGCCCATCACCGCATAGGAGGCTGCGATATCAGCATCCGATACATGGGAGGCAAGGCGAATGGCGCGGAATGCCTGTTCCTTGCAGACTTTCACCGTTTCTGGCAGCACATCCCGCCTTGCATCTTCGAGCAGCGAGACGAGATCATAAGTGACAGGGCCAATCAGCGCATCCTGAAAATCGATTACCCCCACGCGGGCGATGCCACGGCGTTCTGGCATCCAGTGCAGATTATCGGCGTGGTAGTCGCGTAGCACCACCGCATCGGGAACCTTGAAGGCGATGGGCAGTAACCCGCGCCACAGATTCAGCAGCGCCGTACGCACACCCGCAAGCTCGGTTTGGGGGAGCATGGTGGGCAGAAACCAATCCGCAAACAGCGCCACCTCTTCCAGAAATTTCGCCTCGCTATAGGGGGGGATATGCTCCGGAAGGGGGCTGCTCTGCAGGTGAATCAGCACCTCCACCGCTTCGTGATACAGCGCGGCTTCGCTGATTCCTTCACGTCCCTCGGCGAGCAATGGGGCGTAGCGGTCCGGTCCCAGATCCTCCAGCAACAGCAACCCGTTTTCCGGGTCGGCCGCGAAGATGCGCGGTGCACTGATGTGTGAGGCCAGCAGATACTCCGCTACCAGCATAAAGGGACGCACATCCTCTTTTTCCGGCGGGGCATCCATGAGGATTGCGCTGCCGCCATGCTGGGCGCAGGAAAGACGGGCATAGCGCCGGAAGGAGGCGTCGCCCGGAATCGGCGTGCTGGTATAGGCCCCAAGACGCTGGGTCAGAAAGGTATCAATCAGGGTAGCACGGGACATGGCGGTAGCATCAGTCATAAGGCCTCGGATAAGTGGCCGAGAGGATAACCGCTGCATCTTCCTTCTGCAACGTAAAGAATCGTCCGGGTGTCCGCTGTCTCGCCATAGTGAAACTGCAGGGAAATCCGGTGCGGGGGCAGGTGGTGTTCCAGTATCTCCGGCCACTCGATCAGGGTAATGGCCTCGGAGAACGCGTCGTCCAAACCCAATTCGTCCAGCTCGGATGCGTCTTTCAGTCGGTAGAGATCGTAATGGTAGAGGGGAGGCGTCCCCTCATACAGCTGCACCAGCGTGAAGGTGGGGCTTGCCACTTCCAGTAAAGGATCGCCACAGCGCGCCCGGATTAACGCCCGCGCAAAGGTGGATTTTCCCGTGCCGAGATCGCCGGTGAGCAACAACGCATCGCCGGTTTGCAGCAGCGGCGCCAGCTTTTCCGCCAGCTGGCAGAGCGCCGGTTCGGGGAGGGTGAGGGGAGGACTCACGCCAGATCCTCAATCCCGATACCCAGTGCTGTTGCCAGTTTGTGAATGCTGGTCAGCGAGCCTTTCTTCTTGCGGGTTTCGATCATGGCGATCATCTCGCGTGAGACGCCGGATGCATCGGCAAGCGCCTGTTGGGTAAGGCCGCGATATTCCCGATAGACACGCAGCGGCGCTTCTCCCCGAATGAGTCGCGCAACCATATCAGCCGGAAAGGTTTCTCCAGCCTGTTGCCGTGCTGCATCGAATGCCAGAATATCCAGCATCTCCTCATAGGCGTTCAGAGTGTTGCTCACGCCACCCCCTCCGCGAGTTCCGGCTGCGCCTGTATTTCGGTCTGCTTGGGGAAGCGCAGCGTGAAAGTGGTGCCCACACCCGGCTCGGATTCCAGTTCCACCACGCCGCCATGGAGGGAGACAAAATGTTTGACAATCGCCAGCCCCATACCGGTCCCGGTGCGCTGCATCCGGCCGGATTGCGAGCTGTAGAATTTATCAAAAATCTGCGATTGCTGGTCTTTGGGGATGCCAATACCGTTATCCTGCACCCAGAAGCGGAGATGGTCGCCCTCGTCGCAAGCGCCGAGGGTAATGCGCCCATGCTCGCCACTGAATTTCACGGCATTGGACACCAGGTTGAAGAGAATCTGCTTCAGCCGCCATTCGTCGGCATGGAGCAAGCCGATCGTTTCCGGGCAGTCGAGTGTGATGCGAATATCCAGCGTTTCCACTTCTTCTGCCGTGAGTTGCCGGATAGAGGCAAGCAGCGGATACACCTCGCAGGGGACGACGTTCAACTGCATATATCCAGCCTCAATGCTGGCGAGATCCAGCACATCGTTGATAAGCGCCATCAGTTGCAGCGAGGAGCGGTAAATATCGCTCACATAGCCATGCTGTTTGTCGGTGAGCGGGCCGAACAGCTCTGTTTGCAGAATCTCGGTAAAGCCCATGATGGAGGTGAGCGGCGAGCGCAATTCATACGAGACATTGGCGAGGAACTGGGTCTTGAGCTTATCCGCCGCTTCCAGCGCTTCGTTGCGCTCGCGGAGCGATCGTTCCAGCAGGGTGGAGTCGGTGACATCGTAATACACAATCAGCATCGCCCCATCGGGAAGCGGCACGCAGCGCCAATCGACCACGCGGTTATCGGTACGTTCCAGACGGCCAGAGGAGCTGGCACGCGCCATGATATGCCGGACCAACCCTTCCCGAATCGCAGGCCAGCTTTGGTCTGAGGTATCGTAAAAGGGCTGGAGCCTCTCCAGCATCTCCTGCACATGGGGGGCGCTCTCCAGAAAGCCGGAATCCAGCTCCCAGATGCGGGCATATTCCGGATTGTGCAGCCGCACGCTGCCATCTTCGCCGAATACCACCACCGCTTCGTGCAGGTTGTTGAGTGTGGCGCGCTGCACGGCGATCAGGGTATTGTAATTGCGTTCCAGTGTCAGGGTGGTGGTCATGTCTTCATACATGAAGAATAACCCGCCCTCGGCATGGGGAATCACCACCACATGGATCGCCTTGCCATCGGGGAGGTGCAAAAACTCCTCGGTGGTTTCGGTGAGGCTGCGGAACAGCCCCAGTTGCTGCTCTTTGAATGCCCGAAAATTCGCCTGCTCCGGCAGCAGGCGTTTGCTGCGGAGCTGCTCCAGCACACTGCCATAATCCGGTTGCTCATTCAGCCAGGCTTCATCCAGTTTCCACAACCGCACAAAGGCCTGATTGTAATAGGTGAGTTTCTGGTCCTGACCGTAAATCGCCATGGCGCTGGTGGAGGCATCCAGCAATTGCGATTGCGCACTGATATGCCGGGTCAGCGCGTTTTCGGCCTGATGCCGGTCGGTGATGTCATAGGCATAGCCGATGAAATTAGGAGTCGCGTGATGCGCCGGATAGGGATGCTCATGCACGGTAAAGAAGCGGCGCTTACCTTTAACCACCATCCGCATCTCCTGCGACTGGGAACGGCCGTGTGCTTTGGCGGCTTCTGCCAGCCCGCGCACCTGACGGTCCAGTTCCAGACCGGGGGTGAGGGCGATTTCCTCCACGCTGCGTTCCACGGCTTCCGCATAGGCGCGGTTGCAATAGGTGATGCGCAAATCGGCATTGCGTCGCCATACCGGGAAGGGCAGGCTGTCGAGCGCGCCGATCAGGGCGTCCAGTTGGTGGCTATGGGCTTCCACCTCGGCCCGCTGGGTTTGCAGGGTGTGGTGAATGTCGGTTATCTCGCGTACCCAGAGCAGCAGATAGGTATCCTCTCCGCCCGTTCCATACTGCCTGCCGGTGCATTCCAGCACACGCCCCCCCGATTCGGTGGTGAGGGTCAGGGAGAAGGGTTTGCTATGGGCCGCCAGCAACGCCATCGCCTGTGCTAGCAGCGGGCGATCCTCCGCACGGCAGGCTGCTTCAATTTCGTCCAGCGTGCAGCTGTAATGGGTGATGCCAAACAGTTTGAGCAGCTGTTGGGAGACATATTCCTCGCCATCCACCACCCGGCGACGGTAAAACCCGTATTGCTCTTCCACCCAGGGGGCGTAGAAGCCATGGTCGCGTAGCAGCGGGGCCTGCGCCGCACATTGCTGGCGGAAATGCCGCGCTACCCACCAACCGGCGGCAAGCGCGCCCAGCCCGTAGGTACACAGGGCGATGATCCAGGGGATAAGCGTTTCCATCCCTCGGATTCAATCAGGGAAGGGCTGCACAGTCCAATGATTTTGTGGGGGGGATGACGCCTTCGCGTCGGTAACCCATTCAGATGCCTTTATGAACCAATATCCCGTTTCACCCGTGGGTCATGGAGCAGGGTTTCGATATGGGTGGCGGTATCGAAGGAGCGATCTTCCCGGAAATGTAGGTTGGGGGTGATTTTAACATCCAGATACGACACCAGCAGGCGCCGCAAATAGGGGGCTGCCTTACCAAGCGCTTCCAGCACGGCCTCGGTCTGGTCGCCGCCCAGCGGCAGGGTATACACCGTGGCCTGTTTAAGGTCGGCGCTCATCCGCACTTCGGAAATGGTGACGGAGGTGGTTGCCAGCACAGAGTGGTGGAACGGCTCCTTGCGCAGAATTTCGCTCAGGGCGTGGCGCACGGCTTCGCCCATGCGGAGTTGGCGTTGTGAGGGGGCTTTAATCGTCATGCGTACACTCTACTCCTGTGGCCTGTAAATGGCGACTTTCTGCGCTTCCGGCTTTCATGTATGTTGAATACATTGGAACTTCCGGTTCTCGAAAATCGCCATTTTCGGCTCACAGGAGCGAGTGTGCAAACGATTTTCATGCGTTGGTTACCAGAATATCGGTCGGGAAGGAAAGGGTCACGGTGGTGCCGCGTTCCCGCTCAGAGGCGATCGTGAGCCTGCCGCCATGCAGTTCCACCAGCATTTTGGCGAGCGGTAACCCAAGCCCGATATTGCCGCTGCGGCCAATCGGCAGATCCATTTGCAGAAAGTCACGGGTGGCACGGTCAATTTCGGCCTGTGTCATGCCCGTTCCCTTATCGGAAATGGCGATGATGAATTTAGGCGCACGCGCATTACTGCCCTCCTGCACATAGGCGGAGACGGTGATTTCGCCATCTTCAGGAGAGTATTTCACAGCATTGGAAAGCAGATTGACGAGCACCTGACTCATGCGGGTGCCATCTACCAGCATATCCGGAAGTCCCGGCGCAATATCGGTTTGCAGCACCACATGCGCAGATTGTTCGCGCAGCATATCAAAACATTGATGCACCAGACTGCGGATGTTGGTGGGTTCTCTCACCAGTGTGATGACGCCCGATTCGATTTTGGAGAGGTCGATGATGTCGTTGATGAGCTTCATCAGATGGTTGCAGGAATTGAGGATATCCAGATGGTATTCTTGGTATTTTGCATTATTCACCGGCCCAAACACCTGACGATGCAGCACTTCCGACATCCCAATCACGGTGTTGAGCGGGGTGCGGATTTCATGGCTCACATAGGCCAGAAAATGCGACTTGGCCTGACTGGCGGCCTCGGCCTGCTTACGGGCATGTTCCAGTGCTTCGCTTTTGGTGGTGAGTTCCGTTCGGATTCGCTGCAACTCTTCCATCTGCTGGATTTTATCCATCTGGAAGGAGAGCGCGTCGATTTCCGCCAGCCCCGATTCCGGTAGATGCTCGGCCTTTCCTCCTTGAGCCATGCGGGTGGCCGCGCTTGAAAGCCGTACCACCGGAGCCACAATCTTCTGGTGCAGCAGGTAGAGAATCATCAGCGTGATGACCGCCGCCCCCGCCGCTTCGGTCAGGCGTGGGGCCAGTTTCTCATAAATCTCGGTTGTGTTCAGGTCGGCGCGGTAGAGGGTAATAATGGCAAAGGGATAGGTTTCCAGCTTCAGTAAATGGGCATCGATAAACCGTTCAGGGTAGCGCCGGACAAGCCCGTCCACCCATTGCGGCAGGGGGGCTGCCGGAATGACCCGCAAGAGCGCCTCTGCATCCTTGAGGGAAGACACCACCAGACGTTGTTTGTCGTCCACCACCAGATATTCGGTACCAAATGGCAGGCCGGATTCCAGAATCGCCTTTTCCATGGCGGCAATGCTGAAACCCAGATTGACGTTACCCAGAAACACATCATTGGTCGCAAGCACCGGATACCCGGCAGGAATCACTTTCTCGCCGCTGATCGCTCCCGCCGCCACGGGAGAAAAATGCAACCTCGCATCCTTTTGCAGGTTTTCCGCGGTATAGGTACGGCTCCGGATATCAATGGGTATCTGCAACACACCATGGTTACTGCTCACCACAATCCGGTGGTGGCTATCTGCCCATGAAAAAAGCGACCAGGAGAAGGTATTGACGGCGCGTGGATTTTCACGGAACCCTTGCAGCAGAGTGGCGATCTTTGGCAAATCCTTGCCGCCGGTTTTGCGGATTTCCTGAGCAATATAACCCGCCAGATAGCCCGCATAATCGAGCGTGTCGGTGAAGACCACGCGAATACGCTGTCCGCTATCCTCCAGTTGCTTGTCCACGCGTTCGGACTGCAAATGGTAGATATTCGCGGTGAAGGAGAGCGAAAGCAGCGCAATCAGCCCCACTACCAGAATCGATAGGAGGAAAAAATTATGCTTCAGGGAAAGACGCATCTTTCCATGTCGTTCACCCGCACGCATAGGTCGAGTATAGGGGGTGGGCATCTAAAAATCCAGTCTAATACCGATAGCGTTCCGGCTTATACGGCCCTTCCTGCGCCACCCCGATATAGGCCGCCTGTTCCGGTGACAGGGTGGTGAGGCGCACATTCAATTTTTCGAGGTGGAGACGCGCCACCTGCTCGTCCAGATGTTTCGGCAGGGTATAGACCTTGGCTTCATACTGGCTGGCATTCTGCCATAATTCGAGTTGCGCGAGCACCTGATTGGTAAAGGAGAAGCTCATCACAAAAGCCGGGTGTCCGGTGGCGCAACCTAAGTTCACCAGCCGCCCCCGCGCCAGCAGCACCACGCGATTACCCGACGGCAGGGTGATTTCATCCAGTTGCGGCTTGATGTTGTTCCAGGGCAGGTCCTCGATGGAAGCCACGTCGATTTCGCTATCAAAATGCCCTATATTGGCCAGCACCGCGCCGTCTTTCATCTGCTCCATATGGGCGCGGGTGATGACACGCAGATTCCCGGTAGCGGTGACGAAAATATCCGCGCTGGCGGCGATCTCCTCCATCCGCACCACTTCAAACCCTTCCATGGTGGCTTGCAGGGCGCAGATTGGGTCGATTTCGGTGACGAGCACCCGCGCTCCCTGACCTTTCAGCGCGGCGGCGCAACCCTTGCCCACATCGCCATAGCCGCAGACCACGGCGGTTTTTCCGGCGATCATCATGTCGGTGGCGCGCATCAGCCCGTCAATATAGCTCTGGCGGCAGCCATAGAGATTATCGAATTTCGATTTGGTGACGGAATCATTGACATTGATCGCGGGGATTTTCAGCTTCCCTTCCTCTGCCATGCGGTAGAGGCGATGCACGCCGGTGGTGGTTTCCTCGGAGACGCCTTTGACGTCTTTCAACCATTCCGGATAGCGTTCATGCATCACAAGCGTCATGTCGCCGCCATCATCGAGCAGCAGATTGGGCCGCCAGCCATCGGGGCCTTGAATGGTTTGCTCGATGCACCAGTCATATTCGGCCTCCGTCTCCCCTTTCCAGGCAAAGACGGGAATGCCCGCCGCGGCAATCGCCGCCGCCGCCTGATCCTGCGTGGAGTAGATATTGCACGAGCTCCAGCGGAGGCTTGCCCCCAGATGCGCGAGGGTTTCAATGAGCACGGCGGTTTCGATGGTCATGTGCAGGCACCCGGCAATCCGCGCCCCGGCGAGGGGTTTGCTGTTGCCGTAACGGGTGCGTAAGCTCATCAGCCCCGGCATTTCGCGCTCGGCACGGAGGATTTCCTTCCGCCCCCACTCGGCCAGCCCAATATCGGCGACCTTATAATCAGCAGCAGGCGAGGGGGAGCGTAGCGGTTGCATGGGGAATCTCCTTTAAAACACGAATAGTCACTGCGACCTTATACCCCGTTGATTAACCGGAAGTAAACCGGGAAGGTGTGTGCTTCGTCTCTTCACAAGAGGGGTGTATCTGTCCCACCTCCCCCTTGATGGGGGAGGTCGGCGAGCGGCGTGAGCGTAGCGAATCGCCAGCGAGGCCGGGAGGGGGTGACGTATGGTGGCAATCACCCTCCCCCGGAATCGTGAACGATTCCGACCCCTCCCATTCAGGGAGGGGTGAATGAACTTGAACCTGCCGAATTGATCTGAAACAAACGCCCTATGATTACCCGTTGGATTCGCCGTCAAATTTACGCCGAGGCACCGCATCCCGCGCTGCTGCCGCTTTCCTATCTCTACCGCGAGGGGGTGCGGCTCTACCAGCATCGCGCCACTGCGACGGATGTCGGTGTGCCGGTGCTGTGCGTGGGCAATGCCGTGGTGGGGGGCGCGGGCAAAACCCCGGTGGTGGCTTCCATCGCCACGCATTGGGCGCAGGCGGGTATTGGCGTGCATTGCCTCAGCCGTGGCTATGGCGGCCAGTATCAGGGACCGGTGCAGGTCGATCCCGCCCAGCACATCGCCTATGATGTCGGCGACGAGCCGCTGTTGCTGGCACGCCACGCGCCGGTCTGGATTGGCCGCGATCGGGTGGCCTCGGCGCGTGCGGCCGTCGCAGCGGGTGCGGAAAGGTTGCTACTGGATGATGGCTTGCAAAACCCGCATCTGTTCAAGCACCGCACCCTGCTGGTGGTGGATGGCGCGAGCGGTTTTGGCAATGGGGCCATCCTCCCCGCAGGTCCCTTGCGTGAGCCGCTTCCCCGCGCCTTTGCCCGCAGTCACTGCGTGCTCCTCATGGGCGAGGACCGGTGCGGCATCGCCGCGCAAATCCCCCCCCACCTGCCGCTGTTCCGTGCGCGGGTGGAAGCAGCCCCAACCATCGCCGCAACCCTGAAGGGCAAAAAACTGCTGGCCTTTGCGGGCATTGCCCATCCGCAGAAATTCTACCGCACGCTGGAGCATATCGGCGCAGAACTGGTGGGACGCGAAGACTTCCCCGACCATCACCGCTATACCGATACCGACTTCGCCCGACTGGAACGCCGCGCTTTTCACCTGAATGCGCAGCTCATCACCACGGAGAAAGATGCGGTTCGCCTGAGTAAATCCCGCCAGTCGCAAATCCTCACCCTGCCCATTCGGGTGGTGTATGAGCATGAAGCGACGTTCTGGGAATGGGTGGGGTAGGAGGCGTCATTGGAGAAAGCCTAACCCACGGATGTGTCCTTTTTTTCTGAACAATGAAGGCTTTATGACGAGTGGGAGGCTCGTCCCCGCTCCATCGCCTCCCGCATCCGGTGGATGGCATCGGAGAAGCCGGTGAACAGCGCTTCGCCCATCAGAAAATGGCCGATATTCAGCTCCACCACCTCCGGCAGGGCGGCAATTACCCCCACATTGGCGTAGGTAAGGCCGTGGCCCGCATGGCATTCCAATCCCAGTTGGGTGGTCAGTAGCGCGGCATCGCGCAAGCGGGCATATTCAAACAGGCCGGTTTCGGTTTGAGGGGCGTCATGCTGACCCGAAGCAGCGCGAAGGGGAAGCATCGCTCCGCTTGCAATGTCTATCCTGGATGCGAGATCCTTCGCTGCGCTCAGGATGACGCCCCCCTGTTCCACCGCGTGGGCATAAGCCCCCGTATGCAGCTCCACCACCGGGGCGTTGAGGCTGCTGGCGGCCTCCAGTTGCGCAGGATCGGGGTCGATAAACAGGCTCACCCGGATGCCGCTTGCCGCCAACTCTCCCACATAGCGCGCCAGATGGACCGTATTCCCCGCCACATCCAGCCCGCCTTCGGTGGTGAGTTCGTGGCGTTTCTCCGGCACCAGACAGACGGCGTGGGGCCTCACCTGCAAAGCAATCGCCAACATTTCCTCTGTGGCACCCATTTCCAGATTCAGCGGGGCGTTGACCTCCTCCTTCAACCGCCAGATATCGGCGTCGCGGATATGCCGGCGATCCTCCCGCAGATGCGCGGTGATACCATCGGCCCCGGCGGCAATCGCCACTTGCGCAGCGCGCACCGGACAGGGATGCACGCCCCCCCGCGCATTGCGCACGGTGGCCACATGGTCGATATTAATGCCTAGCCTCATTCGTAAGACCTCCTTTTAAACTCGCTGTGGTGAGGTAAGCGCGCGAAGCAATGGCCCGCAGAACCGGAATGTATATTTGATACCTGAGGATTCGAGGACCATTGCGACAAGCAGATTATCCACCACAGTAGAGTTTAAAAGGAGGTCTACTCTTGAAACCGCTCCACCGACTGAATGATAGGCGACGAACGCAGCGCAGCGATGATGCTGGTGAGGTGCCGCACGTCGCGCACTTCCATATCCACGCGAATTTCGAAAAAGTCGCTGGAACGGTTGATGATTTTCAGGTTGGTGATGTTCCCCAATTCTTTGGCGATGATGTTGGCGATCGCCGCCAGCGACCCCGGTTCGTGGCTGACCACAATGCGGATGCGCCCCACATACACGCCGCTGCTTTCCTCTTCCTGATCCCACGCCACCTCAATCCAGCGTTCCGGCGTATGGGTGAAGTTTTCGAGCGTGGAGCAATCAATCGTGTGGATGGTCACGCCCTTTCCGGTGGCGATGATGCCCATGATCCGATCGCCCGGCAACGGATGGCAGCATTTGGCATAATGCACCGCCATGCCGGTGACGAGTCCCCGGATCGGCAGGGCGTGTTCGCTGCTGACGCGCTGTTTTTTCTTCAGTGGCCAGAGGGTGAGGTTTTTCTTCGCCTGTTCGGCCGCTTCGCGCCTGCCGGGGAAAATAGCCTCCACCACCTGCTGGCGGGAGATGAGGCCCTCACCCACGGCGGCATAAAGGTCTTCATGCTGTTTTTTGCTGAAGATTTTGAGCGCCGGTTCCAGCAGCTTGTCGCTCATTTCATGCTCTTCGTCCTGAAAGGCTTTGACGAGCATCGCCTTGCCAAGCCGCGTATATTCCTTGAGCTGCTGCTGGCGCAAATATTTGCGGATTTCCGCCCGCGCCTTGGCGGTCACCACAAACCGCTCCCAACTGGGGGAAGGCGTTTGCGTTTTGGAGCGGATGATCTCTACCTGGTCGCCATTTTCCAGTTTGCTGCGTAAGGGGACAATCCGCCCGTTCACCTTGGCGCCGACGCAGGTGCGGCCGACATCCGAATGCACCGCAAAGGCGAAATCGACAGGAGTGGCGCCACGCGGCAGTTCCAGCAAGTCGCCCCGTGGAGTGAAGCAGAACACCTGGTCGTGGTACATCTGGAGCTTGGTATGCTCCATGAACTCTTCCGGCTCGGCGGCACTTTCCAGAATGTCCAGCAGCTCGCGCACCCAGCGATATTGCTTGCCGTCGGTGGTGCCGGTGGGGGTGCCTTGTTTGTAGCTCCAATGCGCCGCCACCCCGTATTCCGCGAAATGATGCATCTCCTCGGTGCGGATCTGGATTTCAATGCGCTGCTTGTGCGGGCCGATCACCGCCGTATGCAACGATTTATACCCGTTCGGCTTGGGAGTGCTGATGTAATCGTTAAAATGGCCGGGCACCATATGGTAGGCGGCATGTACCGCACCAAGTGCCTGATAACAGGTGCCAATATCCTTCACCACAATGCGGAAGGCCATGATGTCGGCCAGCTGCTCGAATTCCAGATTTTTGATCTCCATCTTGCGCCAGATGGAATAGGGTTTCTTCTCCCGGCCCGACACGGTGGCGGTGATGCCGTTTTTATGCATCAGGCTTTTGAGTTCGGAGAGGATGTCGTCAATCTGACCCTGCCCCTCTTTCCGCAGGAAATTCAACCGTTGGAGGATGGAATCGCGGGCATCGGTATGCAGCACGGCAAAACAACGATCCTGCAATTCATCCTTCACCGCCCGCATCCCGATCCGCTCGGCAAGGGTGGCGTAAATCTCCATGGTTTCATGGGCGATGCGGCGGCGTTTCTCGATGGCGGGGATGTGATCCAGCGTGCGGATATTGTGCAGCCGGTCCATGAGCTTTACCAAGAGCACGCGGATATCTTCCGAGGTCGCCACCACCAGCTTGCGGAGGTTTTCCGCCTGCTTCACCTGTTCGGATTTGCCCTCGATCTTGGAGAGTTTGGTGACGCCATCCACCAGCGAGGCGATCTCCGCGCCGAATTCGCGCTCAATATCGGCAAGGGTAACGGGCGTATCCTCTACCGTGTCATGCAGCAGGCCGGTGATGATGGAGGCGGTGTCAAGCCGCAGCCCGGCGAGCATTTCTGCCACTTCCAGCGGATGCATGAAATAGGGTTCGCCGGAGGCACGCTTCTGGTGCTCATGGGCCTTTTCGCCGAATTTACAGGCTTTCAGGATCGCGGCCAGATCGGCATCGGGGTTCATGGCCGCTGTTTTTTCCAGCAGCGGGGCAAAGGAGAGTTCCAACATGGCGCGATTCTACCCGAGAACCGCGCCAAGGGAAAGGGGAGAGAGGAAACTAAGCAGCCTTCCCAGAAGTCGGGTAGAATTCTCTGTCGTTAAAACCGCGCTGTGCAGCTTCTGCATACGGCATATACTCACCACCCGGCTTCCCGGTATTCACAAGCACCTTATCCTCTTCCACCAGCCGCTGCCCAAGCCTCCGCGCCGCTTGCTGATCGTTCTGCTCATTTCTAGCAAGCTCGTCTTGCAGCCATTGACCATTTCAGTCATCACACGCTCCTTCTCCCCTATGGCTATTGCGCACCACAATCTCTAGAGATGTGCACCCCCGCGGCGAACACCAACGAGGTTATCATTTGGATTAGTTGTTTCCGGCACCCCTGGAAACGGGTGACGCCCCCTGTGCGTATCATCCGCCTCTATTTGCTGCGAAGTTCTCGGTGGTGTAACAGGTTGCCCATCAAACGGAACATTCTCCGAAGGCAATCCGGGAAGAGGGTCTCTGTCATCGCCATACATAGCATATACTCCATAACTATGGATTTCATCCTACCCCCACCACACAACGGGGGCAACTGCGAAAATCTAACAGAAGGATGGAAATGCCCGCAACCCCTTCATAAAAACTTAATCTTCCGCGTCTACTTCGTCTTCGGCAGCATAGGACATGCCATCGGGGAGTTCTTCTTCGTCATCGGCACCGCCGCCTCGCAACGCACCGGTTTCGGAAGCCAGCAATTCTGCCAGCTCCATATCCTCTTCCTCCTCGGTCGCGGCACTGGAACCGCTATGCAGCACTTCCTGCGGCTGATAGCGCTGATGCCCCAGCACCACGGCCTCGAACAAGGGCATGAGTTCCACCCCATGATCGGCGACTTCACGCAGGGCCAGCACGGTGTCCTTGTCGTTATCGCGGTCCAGCACCGGAGTGGCGCCGGAAGCAATCTGCTTGGCGCGCTGGGAGGCCATCACCACCAGCTCAAACCGATTCGGAATCCGTTCAATGCAATCTTCAACCGTGACACGCGCCATAGGAACACTCCTCACACTAATAAGAACCCGCACGCCTACTGCATAGCCAGATGAAATGCAAGCGTTTTAGCGACGTCATGCTGCACGAAGTGAAGGGCCTTTCCACCTAACGACAACTTCTTCTGATAAT
>JBIPLF010000032.1:0-23860 GCA_044368015.1 Rickettsiales bacterium | reverse complement strand
AAACGAAGGCTGATCGTGAGGCGCGATGTCGCATCCGGTCCCCTCTCCCGAGAAGCGGGGGAGGGATAGGGAGGGGGTAGATCAGAATTGCTGCCGCTCTACCGTCCCAATGTTAACACTAAACCCCAAAGAGATTCACTCCCCATGACACCCTTCACCACCCTTTCCGCCATTGCCGCTCCGCTTCCCATCATGAATGTGGATACGGATATGATCATCCCCAAGCAGTTTCTGAAAACCATCAAGCGCACGGGGCTTGGCATTCACCTGTTTGACGAAATGCGCTACACGCCGGAAGGCGCTGAACTGCCAGATTTCGTGCTCAACCGCCCGGCATACCGGAGCGCGCAGATCCTCCTTTCCGGCGATAATTTCGGTTGCGGTTCCAGCCGCGAGCACGCCCCCTGGGCGCTATTGGATTTCGGCATTCGCTGCGTGATCGCCCCCAGCTTTGCCGATATTTTCTACAACAACTGCTTCAAAAACGGCATTCTGCCGCTGGTGCTCCCCCGCGAAACGGTGGATACCCTCATCCAGCAGGCGACCCAGCATCCGGAAACGCCCATCACCGTGGATCTGGCCGCGCAAACCGTTGATGCAGCGGGCGCGTCCCACCGCTTCGAGATCGACCCCTTCCGCAAGGAATGCCTGCTGAATGGCTATGACGATATTGGCCTCACCCTCAAACAGGCAGACGCCATCACCCAATTTGAACAGACGCAACGGGCAGCAACCCCGTGGCTTTACGCACCATCCGCCTAAACGAGGAACCTATCACATGCACTATGTCGCTTTACTCGCGGTACTGGCCCTGACTGCCTGCGCCTCTAAGAATGACTACATTGCTCCAACCAGGGAGGCTGGTCCGGTATCGAGCATTAAAGGATACCACGAACGAAACGGTCTGGCCGACTGGGTGCATGCTTACATCCAAATGGTCGATAACAAGGATGTATCCTATCTGTTTAAGGATGAAACCGATAGCGAAGTACTCATCACTCCCGGAGCACATCGCTTGGTCGCATACACCGCTTTCAACCGCGGATTCTCCAGTCCCTGCCCGTGCGAAACACAGGCGGAGCTGGAACTTACCGCTAAGGCGGATACCGCCTATCGCCTGCGTATTGAACGCGATGGCCTAAAGGTCAAACACTGGATTGAAGAAGTTTCCACCGGCAGTGCAGCAACGCCGGTTGTCACCACGGATTATCGTGCCCAACGAGCAGAAACCCCCATTTTTATTCCCATCATCACGAATTAGACACATGACCCACTCCATCCTCCTCCTCCCCGGCGACGGGATCGGCCCCGAAGTCGTCCGCGAAGCGCGTAAAGTGCTCGATTGGTTCAGCGCCCATGCAGGGTTGTCGCTCACCTTCGACGAAGCCCTGATCGGCGGCGCGGCCTACGATGCCGTCGGCACCCCCTTCCCCGCGGAAACGCTGGCGAAAGCCCGCAAAGCGGACGCGATTCTGCTCGGCGCGGTCGGCGGCCCGAAATGGGAGTCGCTGGAATACAACCTGCGCCCGGAACGTGGTTTGCTCGGCATCCGCAAGGAGCTGGATTTGTTCGCCAATCTGCGTCCGGCCCTGTGCTTTGCGCCGCTCGCCGATGCCTCTACCCTCAAACATGAGGTGATTTCTGGGCTGGATATCCTCATCATCCGCGAACTCACCGGCGATATTTACTTCGGCGAGCCGCGAGGCGTCACCACCCTGCCCGACGGATCGCGGCGCGGCATCAACACGCTGGTCTATACCACCGGGGAAATCCGACGCGTGGCGCGGGTGGCGTTTGAGATGGCCAAGGCCCGCGCAGGCCGGGTCTGTTCAGTGGATAAGGCCAATGTGCTGGAGGCCACCGAGCTGTGGCGCGAAGAGGTGATCCACATTCATCAAACCGAATACCCAAGCCTGCAACTGAGCCACCTGTATGTGGATAACGCCGCCATGCAACTGGTGCGCAACCCCAAGCAATTTGACGTGATGGTCACCACCAACATCTTCGGCGATATTCTGTCGGATGCCGCCGCGATGCTCACCGGATCGCTGGGGATGCTCCCCTCCGCCTCGCTGGGAGCGGCGGACAGCACTGGCAAACGCGCCGCGCTCTACGAACCCGTGCATGGTTCCGCGCCGGATATCGCGAGCAAAGGCATCGCCAACCCGCTCGCGACGATTCTGAGTGTTGCCATGATGCTCCGCTACTCGCTGGAACGCGCCGACCTCGCCGACCGTCTGGAAGCCGCCGTCAACCGCGTGCTGGAACAGGGCATCCGCACCGCCGACATCATGCAGCCGGGAGCACGTCAGGTCGGCACCGTGGAAATGGGCGAGGCGGTACTGGCAGCCCTGGCCGCTTAGGAATCAGGATTCGGGATTCAGGGGCCAGTAATTGGCCTCTGTGAATCTGCAAGGACGTGCCCCTTGCGATCAAGTAAGGGGTGCAGAAAGTAGTGCATCCGAAGCACCCTCCACCACCGCTTCCACCTCTTTCAACACCTCCTCCGCCGAGCGGTTGGAAGGGTAAATCGGTCGTAGGAACTGGATGGTGATGCATCCCGGTTTTTTGACAAACGCATTCCGCTCCCAGCACAGACCGGAATTCAGCGCCACGGGCGTGATCGGCAGTTGCAGCGCCTCCTGCAACGCCACCACTCCCCGGTGGTAGCGTTTTTTGGTGCCCGGCGCCACGCGGGTGCCTTCCGGGAAAATGACGATCTGCCGCCCATCGGCCATCGCCTCGCGCCCTTGCGCGATAATCTGCTGGAGCGCCTGCTGGCCGGCGCTGCGATCAATCGCAATCATGCCAATATGCCGCAGATACCAGCCAAAAACGGGAATGGAAAGCAGCTCTTTTTTCAGCACAAAGGCCGGGTCGCGCAGCAACAGATAAAACGCCATCGTCTCCCAGGCCGACTGGTGTTTGGAGGCAAGGATTCCCGTATGCTGGGGGATATGCTCGCGCCCGCGCACCTCGTGACGAATACTGGTGCAGAGGCGCAACCAGAAGAACGCCCCGCGAATCCACAGCCGCGCCAACCCCACGCTCGCACGGCGAGGCATCAGGAACAGGGGCGAGGCCGTAAGCCCCAGCACCAGCGTCCAGAGGATAAACCCTCCATTAAACAACGCAGAACGGATTGCTATCACCATCGCCAGGCACTCGTTTGAATCATCGACCACAGGTATTTGTGGTATTCCAGCGCCACCTTACGCCACATGAGGCGGTCGCGCCACCATGCGCCGCCCTCCATGCCTTCGGGATAGGCGGGATAGGGAATCAGCGCCAGCTCCGGAATCTCATGCCGCAGCAAGCGGATACTGCGCGGCAGATGGTAGAAAGCCGTGACCAGAATCACCGTGCGGTGCCCTTTGCGGTTGAGCCACGCCGCCGTTTCCGCCGCATTGCCGATGGTATTTTGCGCGTCATACCCCAGGCTGATGCGATGCCCATCCCCGCAGCAATCGCTGGCAAAACGGGGGTTGGCATAGGTGGCGAATAAATCCTGCGGGCGGGTATCGGGATGCAGGCCGGAGATCAGCAACTCCCGCGCCCGGCCCTCTTCCAGAAGTTTCAGCCCCAGATCAATCCGCCCGCTGCCGCCAGTAAACACCACAATCGCATCCGCACGGCGATCCGGCAACACAGGCGAGGCGGTGAGTTGCAGCATAAACGTGACCAGCGCCCCGCCCCAGGCGCACAGCCCCACCAGCACAATCCACAGCAATAATTTACGAAGCCGCCACCACATAGGCGCACTATAGCGGCTTTACCGGCGATTGGTACTGGTTTGCGGGGGGAAATGGAGGTGTGTCATTGCGAGCGACCGCAGGGAGCGCGGCATTCTATACAGATCGCATATGCTACATTGGATGTGGGGGTCATCCGTCATGCTGAGTGAAACGAAGCATCTCCCCATTTGCAAGGCCGTTCCTAGCGGGGAGATCCTTCGGGGACAAGCCCCTCAGGATGACGGAGAGGGCAAAGCTCCCCCTACTTCTTCTCCTGCAACGCTTTGGCTTTGCGCACATTGATCTGACGGCGCAGCTCCTCAATTTCTTCCGGCGGGAGTTCGTTGCGCTTCACCCCTTCCTCACCCGGTAGCCACAGGAGTTGCAGCGACTCCGGATCGCGCACAAACACCCGCTCTTCCGTTACCATCCCCAGATTGGGCGGAATATTGCATTTGGCCAGCCCCACGCAGGTATGCGGCCCGTCGCGATACATGCCGAGTACCACGCGGGGACGGTCGATAAACACCTGCGATCCGCGGAGTTCGTCCAGCACTTCCATGGCGCTTTTGGGGTGCGCGCCTTTCTGCAAGTGGTGCACCACAATCACGGAGGTGCGTTTGTAGAGCGCAAATTCCTCAATCGCTTCAAAGAATTCGCTCACCACGGCGGAGTCTTCTTCGTCCCCCGTCAGGTATTTCCGCGCCGGGTCGATCACCATAATCGGCACGCTGGGCATTTTATACAACCGCTTGAGAAATTGCGGAAACAGCACCCCTTCGCCAAAGTCTGTTCGCCAGAACATCAGCCGGTGGGCGCGCCCCTGCGGGTCGAACAACTGGTTGCGCGCATTGATGATCGCCGGGCCGTCCTCGCCCGAAAAATACACGCAAATCCCGTCGGTATACTGGTCGTTGATCGGCTGCCCCAGCCAGGTCGGGCGCTCCTCGCCTTGCTCGTAATTGATCGCCGCCTGCACGCATAATTCATGCGCCACGCTACTTTTACCGCTCCCCCCCGCGCCAGCGAGCAGGATAATACTGCCGCGTGGGATCAGCCCCGGCACCACGAAATCGAAACTCTCATCGGCATCCGTCCGCATCGGACCGGTAGCATCAAACAGCAGGAAATCGCGGGCGCAGAGGTCGTAGAATTTCAGGTTTTTGCTAAGCCCCGCCGCATCCACCCCAAATTTGGCGTAGAGCGTGTGGTGACGGTCATAGGCGTTCCAGCAGGTTTGGGCATCGAGCACCCGTTGCAGGGACACCACATGCGAGGCCACATAGGCGACCGGATCAGGCGATTCCTCAATCAGTTCGGCAAAATCGGGATGGTCATAGGCCCCGTTCTTGGAGAGGTAAATCAGGCTAGAGAGCAGGTAATAGGGCCAGTAATCCTCGCTATCAACATTCGCCACTTCGTGCAGCGCCTTGTTTCCCGGCACGGTGCCATCGGGGTTGGGGAGGAGTATCTGGTCGGCAAATCCCAGCATTTTAATACCCGACGATTCACTCTCCACACGGTGGAAGGCTTCCGCCCGCACGCCCTGATCCCGCACCCGGAACATCTGATCGGGGGTGAGGGTCGCAATCCCCCGGCACAGCGCCGTGCACCACATCACGCCAGACCCCACCGGTTCGCAGCGTCCATCCTCGCGCAACTGGTGGACAATCGGGTTGAGTAGCAGCGCGGTATTGGGGAAATTCCCGCTATTATACAGGCTGAAAATATGCTCAATGGCCTTTTCCGTATCACCCTCACCGAACCAGAAATACTCGCTGGGCTTATGCTGCCGCCACGGCTCCTTGCCCTCAATGCTATAGAGCAGCATGTAGCCGCCTTGCAGCCCCACGCGACGATGCGCCGCCCACAGGGTGGAAAACTCCAGCCGCAACGACGCGGCAATCCGTTCAGGGTTAAATTCGCTCATGAGCTGCAGCGTAACAAGAAAAGAATGAAAGCACGAGTACAACTCAACTGCCATTCCAACTTTCAAGCAGCCACGTCTCTCAAAGTGTTTCCTAAAAAACACGCCCCCCTTCCAGAGACAACAGGAAGGGGGGACTCCGAGAAACTACCGAATGAAACTACATGCAGGAGTTCCCGAACGATGCAGGCAATAATTAGGCAATTTGATAATCTGATTTGCAAGCCCATCCTTTGAATAGTACGGAGGATAGGGGTGTACAGCCTGATTGACCAAACAATACTGCCTCGTACTACACAGGAACTCTCTCACAGGAGTGGCGTTAGTCATCACATGACCTTCTATGCGGCGCACTCCATTTGCATCAAAAAACCAATCCTCCCGATGCAAACCCTGATTGGGATTGGTAAACGGCTGCGAATCAACGGTTGTTTCATAGTACTTTAGCTGCAGAACAGGCCAGTCCGTTGAACCTCCCAAATCGCGATCACGCAGCATATCTGCATGTACCGCCCAAGTGCCGATGTTATTGGTAACAGGATTTTTATAATTGGTCAAGAATCCCCACCCTTCCCCTACATAACGAGGAGAAAAAACATAGTCCCGGAAGTACTGAGAAGTGCTTGCATTGTCCATATGCAGCCGACGCTCACTGCGAGGCTTCGACTTTACCAAATCAAGGTTTGTCCAGCTCGCATAATCAGGCTGCCGATACTCCGCATAATCCATGACCACATACTGCTCATTCGGGTGCCCCTCTGGCATCGTCGCGTTGGTGCGATACCAGAAAATAATATTATTATTTCCATCCCGATTGAACCAAGGCCAAGGCGAATCATGGTATCCATAAGTATTTGTTTTTGTATAGATATGCACACCTTCGGCCGCACGTGCAAGCGCCGAAGCCCTCGTATTCATATTGTCCTCTCCTGCGACCATCGTTGGAGAGACACCATCCTTGCTACGCCGACCAATCTTAGACTGATATCGAGGGTTCTGTAGGCGTGTTTTCTCCTGAAGCGTATAATTTACCCCCTCCATTACGGCATCACCGCGGCTAAAATCCCACATGGGCTTTGTATCCCATAGGCCAGCGGACGTATTATAATTAACCTGTATCCAGCGACTCCAATTGTTAGGCTCCTGTTCAGGCCTTGCCCTGAACAAAAGAGCTATGCTCTGCAGATCCGTACCGAACTGTTTCTGAACATCGGCTTTCCGAACATCTACTTTCCAATAAGAAGTGGTAGTTGGCGTAATAACAAAACTGCTCCCCAAACTCCATTTAGGCAAAAGAGGCATATTGGTATTGCGATCCAGAATTTCCTGATACCCAGTGCCAGTAGGGTTCTTTATATAGCGGTACTCAAAGGTCAACCTTCCAGGCACTGCTTGCGGGAGGACAGTATTGCCAGAACACACTATTTTTGCAAAAGACATACGATACGAGGAAACATCAAAGGCAACGTAACTCTTATCTGTGCGTAATACGAACTTACCACACTCATCAAAACGATTTAGTGGTACAGTTGCCGATGCATCCGACGCAAAACCAAATACAGATGCCCAGATAAGGGCCGAAGAAACTCGTAGAACTTTTAACATAGGCCTCCTCACTTTTTTAATAAAAACACATCGTAATCTTTAAACATTAAAAAAAGCTAAATACCCCGCACATCCGTGAGCCTGCCCGTAATCGCGGCGGCGGCGGCCATGGCGGGCGACATCAGATGCGTGCGGCCTCCGCGACCCTGACGCCCCTCAAAATTGCGGTTGGAGGTAGAGGCGCAGCGTTCGCCCGGCTCCAGACGGTCGGCATTCATCGCCAGACACATGGAACATCCGGCATCACGCCATTCAAACCCGGCGGCGAGGAAGATTTGGTCCAGCCCCTCGGCCTCCGCCTGCTGCTTCACCAGCCCCGAACCCGGCACGATCATGGCGAGCTTGATATTGCCTGCGATTTTCCGCCCCTGCACCACCTTGGCGGCTTCGCGGAAATCCTCAATGCGGCCATTGGTGCAGGAACCGATGAACACCTTATCCACCGGCACATCCTGAAGCGCCACCCCCGGCGTCAGCCCCATATAATCGAGCGACCGCGCCACCGCCGCCCGGTGCGCGGGGTCAGCAAAGGATTCGGGGCTTGGCACCGTTGCCGTAATCGGCAGCACATCCTGCGGGCTGGTGCCCCAGGTGACCTGCGGCGCAATCTCGTCAGCGCGTAAGCTCACCTCGGCATCGTACACCGCATCGGCATCGGAAGGGAGCGTGCGCCAATAGGCCACGGCCTTGCCCCAATCCGTCCCCGTAGGCGCCATCGGACGGCCCTGAATATAGGCGAAGGTTTTCTCGTCCGGTGCAATCAGCCCCGCCCGCGCGCCCGCCTCGATCGACATATTGCACACCGTCATGCGACCTTCCATGCTGAGAGCACGGATCGCGTCGCCGGTATATTCGATGACATAACCCGTGCCGCCCGCCGTGCCGATGCGGCCAATTACCGCCAGCACGATATCCTTGGCGGTTACCCCCGCAGGCAGCGTGCCGTCTACCGTCACGCGCATATTCTTTGCCCGTTTCTGGATGAGGGTTTGCGTGGCGAGCACATGTTCCACCTCGCTGGTGCCAATACCGAAGGCCAGCGCCCCGAACGCGCCGTGGGTAGAGGTGTGGCTATCGCCGCAGACAATCGTCATGCCGGGCTGGGTGAAGCCCTGTTCCGGCCCCACAATATGCACCACCCCCTGACGGATATCGTCCAGCGGGAAGTAGGTGACGCCGAAATCGCGGCAATTCTGCTCCAGCGTTTCCACCTGAATGCGCGAGGTTTCATCGGCAATGCCCGCTGCGCGATGGGTGGTGGGGACGTTATGATCGGCCACCGCCAGCGTCGCATCCGGACGGCGCACGGTACGCCCCGCCATCCGCAAGCCTTCAAACGCCTGGGGACTCGTAACTTCATGCACCAGATGCCGGTCGATATAGAGCACGCAGGTGCCGTCCGACTGCTCATGCACTAAATGGGAGGCGAAGATTTTATCGTAAAGGGTGCGTGGCACGGCGGTCTTTCTCTTGGGTTATGGCATCTCCGTTATGTATAGCATCCCTGTATGGGATGAAAACCAAGAACGTGAAAAAAAAACACCCCAAAAAAACAAAGCGCCCCGGACGAATCGTGCCGGGGCGCGTGTGCATACGGAGCTTTCGCCCCAGAAAAACGGAAGGACTACGCAGCGTCCAGTAAGTTGGTAAGATAACGCTCCACCTGCTCCTTTGTAGCCCCACGCAGGTCATCAGGAAGACGATCCCGCTGTATCACCAGATTTTGATCCAGCAACGCCCCCTCTTCAGCAATAAGGGGGCTTGGAGCAACCCAATCAAGGCCCTTCGCTTTCACAGCGGCAATAGATTTCGGACCGTTTATGATCCACTCCCCCAAACCGCTCTGAACAACCGTCACCACCATCAGATTTCACTCCGCTGCGGGAGCAGCCGCCGCCGTGGCCGGGCCTTTTGGCTTTTTCACGCGGGTGAGGTCCATTTTCTCGCGGATACGCGCCGCACGACCGGTACGGCCACGCAGGTAATAGAGTTTGGCACGGCGGACATCACCGCGACGCACCAGCTCGATCTTTTCAATCAGCGGCGAGTAAAGGGGGAAAATACGTTCCACCCCCTCGCCGTAGCTGAGCTTGCGCACGGTAAAGGAGGAGTTATAGCCACGGGTCCGCTTGGCAATGCAAATGCCTTCATAGGCCTGCACGCGCTGGGTGTTGCCCTCTACCACGCGCACATGCACGCGCACCGTGTCGCCCGCTGCGAAATCGGGGATTTGTTTCCCGTCCAGCAGTTTTTCGGCCTGTTCCTGATTAAACCGTTCCAGGATATTCATGGCATCTCTTCCTCTGTGTGCCGCGCCCATAAATCGGGACGCCGTTGTTGCGTGATGGCTTGCGCCTGTTCTTTTCGCCAGCGAGCCACTTCCGCATGATGGCCGGAAACCAGAACCTCCGGCACTGTGCGACCCTGCCACTCCGCAGGACGGGTATAGTGCGGATATTCCAGCAGACCCGCATATCCGGGAGCATCGCCGAAACTCTCCTCGCTGCCCGCGTCCTCCGCCCCCATCACACCGGGGAGCAACCGCACGGCGGCGTCCAGTATTGCCATAGCGGCCAGCTCTCCACCGGAAAGCACGTAATCGCCAAGACTCACCTCTTCCACCTCGTAAGCATCCAGCACGCGCTGGTCAAGCCCTTCGAAGCGGCCGCACACTATAATCGCTTTTCCCGAATTTACCAGCGTTTTTATGCGCCCCTGCGTGAGCAGCGCCCCGCGTGGTGAAGGGTACAGAATCGCCGCCCCCGGAAGCTGTGCTTTTGCGGCCTCAATTGCCGCGCCCACTACGTCCGGACGCATCACCATCCCCGCGCCGCCGCCATAGGGACGGTCATCGACATTCTGGTGTTTGCTGGTGGCGAAATCGCGGATATTGACGGCATCACACCGCCACACGCCCTCCGCCAGCGCCTTCCCGGCGAGCGAACAGCCAAGAGGCCCCGGAAACATTTCCGGAAACAGGGTCAGGATGAGAGCGTGGAGGTGAGGCATGGAAGCTTCCAGCTATTCATGACAAAAGAAAATCCGGCATCTCACGCACCAGAAATTCTTCAAATAAAGGCACCGTAAAGGCCGTATCGCCATGCGCGGGACTATAGATCATTCCGCTCTGAATCAGCTGATTCCGCAAAGGAGCGACCTGATTTACCGTTTTCCCTAACTTATGCGCAATATCCCCCGACCGCTGCGGCTTTCCTCCAAACTCCGCGAGCGCCCGCACATATTTGCGTTGAGAGGGAGTTAGCCGCTCCAGTCTAACTCTGAAGAAATTATCGTCCAAATCTGCGATGGCAACAGCACTGGCTTTATGAACATCGCCTACCGTGATAGGAGATATGCCCGCGATATTCCACGAATGCTTGCCCCATTCTTGGATAAAATAGGGATACCCTCTAGTTTGCCGGTATATGGCATCCAGAGCATCCGCATCAAAACACACTCCCAGCTCCTGCACGGGCACTTGAAGCGCACGCGCCGCATCCTCCATGGAAAGCGGGCCAATTTCAGGATAGGCAAACAACCGTTCCGCGTAGGATTTTGAATTACCCGCCTTGCCAACCAATTGTGGCAAACCCGCCCCTAACAGGATGAGCGGCAATGAGCGTTGCGACACACGATGCACCGCCATGATCAACGCACTCAACTCCACTTCATCCAGATACTGGAGCTCATCAATGATAATCGCAACGGCGGTTTTTCTATCGTGAGCGGCATTGCCAATAGCCACAAATAAAGCACCGAGATCCGACTCTAAATCACCGCTATCTCCCTCTCCAACCTCAGAATCCACATTGATGTACAGCTCCAGATCATCCTTTTTGATACGCAACGCCCCTACAAAACTTTTCAGCACACGCAATGCTTTGCGGGCATGTTCGCTAACGCGCTCACCACGATCCAGATCAAATAAAATGCGGCGAAGCTCCGGAATAAGCAGCTCCGGCAGTGGCTTCTTCTGACGACTCTCATGCGCCTCTACAAACGCCACCCGATAACCAGATCGCTCCGCAAGAGAACGGATTTCTCCCAGCAAAACCGTCTTACCAACCCCACGCAAGCCAACCAACATCATGCTTTTTTCCGAGCGGCCATGCTTCACGCGCTCCAGAGCAATCAGAGCGTCTTCCAATACAGCAGCCCGCCCGGCAAGCTCAGGTGGAGGTGTGCCGGCCCCAGGCGAAAATGGGTTTGCTGTGCGATCCATATATAAAAAAGTTACCTAAGGTTATCACAAAACATGATAACATTGGATAACTTTGTTATAGTTGTCAACCCTCCCACCTCAGAGGCGCAGCAAAAGAGTGATAGATGAGATATAGGGGGCTTCTGTTGCCCGGTGCCCCCCGAACCGCTTCGTGAAAGATTCCGCATCACCGCGAGGTGATTAAGCAGCCACTTTCACAGCCACAAACGGCGTATTGTCGTTTGCAGCAATTGCCATGTTGTCATTGGCAGATAAAAAATGATCTGGTAACGGCAGTATCATACCGGGCAAAAGTCAGACCTTTCAACGCACGTCGATGCTATGTCGCCCCCGCCGCACCGGCCTGTTGCCCAAACGCAAACCGCGTGCTACAAGCCGGTTCGGTGGAGGCGCCGGGTACCGCCCCCGGGTCCGTAACGTCTATTTCGAACGACGTTTATCACCATAGTTACGTCACCGTAACGCGCCCACTATACGCCAAACCTTTCACGGGGTCAAAGACTCATGTCAGTGGATGCCATACAACAGCAGGAAATCGACGCCTCGCGCCGCGAAACCACCCCCACCCGCCGCGCCACCGTGCCCGCACTGGAAGAGGTGTTATTCACCGCGTTTCCGGTGCTGGATCACGGGTTTATCCGCGTGGTGGATTACATGGGGGACGATCAGGCGATTGTTCAGGCGGCGCGTGTATCCTACGGAAAAGGAACAAAAAAGCTCCGGGAAGATGCCGGGCTGATTCGCTACCTGATGCGGCATCACCACTCCACCCCGTTTGAGATGTGTGAGATCAAGCTCCATGTCAAACTGCCGATGTTCGTGGCGCGTCAGTGGATTCGCCACCGCACCGCAAATGTGAACGAATATTCAGCACGTTATTCGGTGATGGATAAGGAATTTTACATTCCGTCTCCGGAGCATCTGGCCGCACAATCACGCCACAACCGGCAGGGACGCGGCGAGACCCTCACCGGTCAGGAGGCCGCCCGTGCACTGGATATCCTCAAGGAAGACGCTGTGCAATGTTATACACATTACGAGGAATTGCTGAACGAAACCCGTGAGGGTGAGATTGTGGATAACCAGCGGCAGGGGCTGGCACGGGAACTCGCCCGCATGAACCTCCCGGTCAATTTCTACACCCAGTGGTATTGGAAAACAGACCTGCATAATCTCATGCACTTCATTCGGTTACGAGCAGACTCTCATGCGCAATATGAGATTCGCGCCTATGCCGAAGCGATGGCCGATATCCTCAAACGCTGGGTGCCTCTCACCTATGAAGCCTTTGTGGATTACCGTCAGGAATCGGTGACCCTCTCGCGTGAGGCGATGGCAGTGGTGCGCCGCATGATCGCAGGGGAACAGATCACACGCGAGCAAACCGGGTTAAGCGCCCGTGAATGGGAAGAATTGGAGCAATCGCTCAACCTTCCCTTAACCAAAGCAGCGTAAGACTTCATTTCCCTCTTAAAGGCGTTTCTATGTGCGGTATCGTGGGCGTGATTGCGAATCAACCGGCCTCTCCCCTGATTTTGGATGGGTTGCGCCGCCTGGAATATCGCGGCTACGACTCGGCAGGTATTGCCACCCTTCATGAAGGCGCGATTGAGCGTCAGCGAGCGGTGGGCAAACTCATCAATCTGGAACAGAAACTATCCACACAGCCGCTACCCGGCCTGATTGGCATTGGGCACACCCGCTGGGCCACCCATGGCGCCCCTAATGAGGCCAATGCCCATCCTCATCAGACACCTAAAGTTGCAGTTGTACATAACGGAATTATCGAGAATTTTTCAGTTGTACGGTCCGAGTTGCAAGCGGAAGGCTACGCCTTCCTCAGTGACACCGATACAGAGGTGATTCCCGTCCTCATCACCTCCTTTCTGGAGGATGGGCTTTCACCCAAGGAAGCCTTCGCCGCCGCCCTCAAACGCTTCAGCGGCGCCTTTGCCATTGGTGCCATCATGCTGGACGCACCGGGGCGCATCTACATCGCCCGCAAAGGGGCACCGCTGGTGATTGGCCATGGCGAAAACGAGATGTATATGGCATCCGACGCCATTGCGCTCGCCTCCCTCACCCAACGCATCACCTATCTGGAAGACGGCGAATGGGCGGAATTAACCCAGCAGGGCGCTTCGATTTTTAACAGCATCGACGCCCCCATCACCCGCGAACCGATCCTCACCAGCCTCAGCGGCGCGAGCATCGGCAAGGGGAATTACCGCCACTTCATGCTGAAGGAAATCCATGAACAACCGGCGGTTATAGGGGAAACATTAAACTTCTACCTGAACCCAACCACCCGTCAGGTGCACCTGCCTATCGACGCCGAAACCTTACGCGGTATCGAGCATGTGACCATCGTGGCCTGTGGCACCTCCTTTTACGCGGGCATGGTCGCCAAATACTGGCTGGAAGCGCTGGTAGGCCTGCCGGTGATGCTGGATATCGCCTCGGAATTCCGCTACCGCTCCCCGGTGATGCGCGCAAATGGCATGGCAATCTTCATCTCCCAATCGGGCGAAACGGCGGATACGCTCGCCGCGATGCGCTACGCCAAGCAGCATGGGCAACTGACCGCCGTAGTCGTAAACGTTACCCACAGCACCATGGCGCGGGAGGCCGATCTGGTGCTACCCATCCATGCCGGGCCGGAAATTGGCGTCGCCTCCACCAAAGCCTTCACCGCACAACTTGCTACGCTGATGAGTGTCGCTGTTGGGTTTGCACAGGCGAAGCAATCTCTAAGCGATGCCGCGCAAACCACTCTGATACAAGGATTATTTGAGCTTCCATCCCGTGCCTCCCGTATGTTGCAGGACGATGCGCAGCTACAGGAGCTTGCCCGCAAGCTGATGCGCGCCAAAAGCGCCCTCTATATCGGACGCGGCATCAGCTTCCCCGTGGCATTGGAAGGCGCACTGAAACTCAAGGAAATCTCCTACATCCATGCCGAAGGCTACGCGGCCGGGGAGCTGAAACACGGTCCCATCGCGCTGGTGGATAAACGGATGCCGGTGATCGCCATCGCCCCGCACGACGAATTATTTGAAAAAACCGCCTCCAACATTCAGGAAGTGGCGGCACGCGGCGGGGAAATCATCCTCATCAGCCATGCCGAGGGCTGTGCGGCACTCTCCGGGATCGCCGCCCACTGCATCACCCTGCCGGATACGCATCCGCTGCTTTCGCCCTTGCTGGCCGCCATACCGGTGCAACTCCTCGCCTATCATGTGGCGGTGTGGAAGGGAACGGATGTTGATCAACCACGCAATCTTGCAAAGTCGGTGACAGTGGAATAGGCTTTCCCAACCTTCACAGGAGAGAGCCATGGTTGAACGCACCTTCCCCGCTGGTACGATTGTGTTTAAGGAAGGCGACGCCAGCGATTGCGCCTATGTAGTGACCCGTGGCGCGGTGGAAATCCTCAAAAAAGCCGGGCATGGCGATGTGCAACTGGCGACGTTAGGGCCGGGCGCGACCTTTGGCGAAATGGGGTTGTTTGATAATAATCCCCGCTCGGCGAGCGCCCGCACCAAGGAAGAAACGGTGTTGGATGTCATCAACGCCGCCGAGCTGGAACATCTGATCGAGCAATGCCCTACCCGCCTGCTGCCGATCATGCGCGCCGTGTTTGACCGTCTGCGCGCCGCCAACAAACGTGTGTCGGAGAACGAAAAAGCCACCGCCATTGTGGAATGCGACTATCAGACCATCCGCATTACCCCGGCGGATGAGGCCTCCCACTGCCGGTTTGCGCCCATTGAGGTGCTGGTGGCGCAGCTTCCCTTCCGCATCCATGGCTACCCGGCGGGCACGGAACCGGACGAGAAAAGCGCCGACAGGCTCTACCTCCCCTGCGAGGCCTCTCCCATGGCCATTTCCCGCGCCCATCTGGAGATCGAACGCCGCGAGAATACCGTCTCGCTGGTGGATATGGGGAGTCGCTTTGGCACCTTCCTCAACGGCCTGCCGATCGGCCGCGGACGCGGACGCTACTCCCTGCCGCTCGGCAAGGGCACGCATGAAGTGGTGCTGGGCGATAAGCAATCGCCTTATCGGATCAGGCTGGAATGTAAGTAAGGGCAGCCCCCTACCCTTTCCTCCTCACATGTATCGTCCGACATAGCCGACAAACACCGGATCCGCCACACCCGCTACCAAGAAATGCTCCATATAGCGTTTTCCGCTTACGCAACGTGGCATTTTCCTCGTGTCGGTTACGGCCCTAATATAGGTGAAAAGCGAAACCGCCATAGAAAAAGCCCTCCGCGAAGGGAGGGCTTTTTTATACCGGACTCCCATGGAGAAATCAGGCGGCGGCTTCCGTTTCCGGAGCTGCGTCCGATGCGGCAGGTTCTTTCTGCTGCGATTTGGTTTCTTTTGCAGCGGCGGCGGCGGCTTCTGCCTCGGAGCGGCCCACAGAGACGCGGATCGTGGCGACCACTTCCGGATGCAGGGCGACTTCCACCGTGCTGGTGGCGATTTCCTTCAGCGGCGCGGCGAGGCGCACCATGCTGCGATGCACTTCAATACCCAGCTTGGCGCTGAGTTCGTCGGCAATGTCGCGTGCGCTGACGGAACCAAACAAACGGCCATCTTCGCCCGCCTGACGGACGATGAGCAGCAGCGTGCCTTCGACCTTGCTCACTTGCCCTTCGGCTTCCTTGTGGCGAGCGGCGTTTTCGGCTTCGATCTCGGCGCGACGCGCTTCAAACACAACCATGTTTTCTTTGTTGGCGCGCAGGGCTTTCTTTTGCGGGATCAGGAAGTTGCGACCGAATCCGTCGCGCACATTCACCACATCGCCGATTTTACCCAGCTTCTCCACGCGTTCGATGAGAATCACTTGCATGGGGGAGGCTCCTATTGGTTGACAAACGGCAGCAGGGCGAGCACCCGTGCGCGTTTGATGGCGCGTTTCAGTTCGCGCTGTTTTTTGGCGGATACGGCCGTGATACGGCTCGGCATGATTTTGCCGCGCTCGGAAATATAACGGCTGAGGGTTTTGACGTCTTTATAGTCAATCGCCTGACCGTTCGGCCCGCTGAAGGGGCAGGTCTTTTTGCGACGGAAAAAGACGCGTTTGCCGCCACCGGGGGCTGCGCTGTTGGTATCCATTCTTGCCATGAGGTTTAGTCCTTACAATTACGCTGCATCACGATCGGAGTCGCCATCGCTCTGGCCACCTGCGCCACGCATCATGGGCGTTGGCTCCGAATCAATTTTTTCAACCACAATCGACACCAGGCGCACCACGTCTTCGTGCAGGCGGAAGCGGCGTTCCAATTCCTGAACGGCGGCGCTGGGAGCGTCGATCCCCAAAAAGCCGTAATGGGCTTTGCGGTATTTCACAATGCGATAGGCAAGGGTACGAAGCCCCCAATATTCGCGTTTCACCACATTGCCTTTGCCTTCTTTGACAATCTCTGTGGCTTGATCCAGTAATTGCTGCACGTCCGCCGGAGAGAGGTCGGGACGGAGGATCACGGTGGTTTCGTAAAGCGGCATGCGATTCCTTTTACCTTACGGTTAGCTTATAGAAGGCTGCGCACTCTAGCGATTTTTTAACAGGATGCAAGGGAATGTTTTGGAGAAATCAACCGCCCGCCTTGCCAAGCCTTGCGAATCCGTGTAACAGGCTCGCATGCAATTGACCGATACCCTTGCCTTGTTTGCGCTTCCGTTTAACGATTTACTGTTTCGGGCGCAGTCCGTGCACCGCGAGCATTTTGATCCAAACGCCGTGCAGGTGAGCACGCTGCTCAGCATCAAAACCGGCGGATGCGCGGAGGATTGCGGCTATTGCCCGCAGAGCGCCCACCATGAAACAACCGTTAAGGCCAGCAAACTCATGCCGCAGGAGGCGATTCTGCTGGCGGCGCGTCAGGCGAAGGAGGCCGGCGCTTCCCGTTTCTGCATGGGTGCGGCGTGGCGCTCGCCGAAAGAGCGCGACATGCCTGCGCTCTGCGATACGGTGCGCGAGGTGAAGCAGCTGGGGCTGGAAACCTGCATGACGCTCGGCATGTTGGAGGCGCATCAGGCGGTGGCGCTGAAGGAGGCGGGACTCGATTACTACAACCATAATCTGGATACGTCTGAGGCCTTTTACGGCGAGATCATCACCACCCGTACCTATCAGGACCGGCTGGATACGCTGGAGCATGTGCGCAGTGCCGGGATGAATGTCTGCTGCGGCGGGATTGTGGGGATGGGTGAATCCCGCGAGGATCGGGCGAATCTGCTGCTGACCCTCGCCACCCTGCCGGAACCGCCACAGAGCGTGCCGATCAACCGCTTGGTGAAGGTGGAGGGTACGCCGCTGGACGTGGCGGAGGAGCTGGATGCGTTCGAGTTTGTGCGCACCATCGCAGTGGCTCGTATTTTAATGCCAACATCGTATGTGCGGCTTTCCGCCGGGCGGGAGAGCATGTCGGAGGAATTGCAGGCGCTCTGTTTCTTCGCCGGGGCGAATTCCATTTTTTATGGGGAGCAACTGCTCACCACCCCCAACCCCGCCGCGCACGAGGACAGGGCGTTGTTTGCGAAGCTGGGGTTGCGGGCGGCGTAGGGGGGGGGGGCTCGTGCATTGCCGATGGCCGCCACTTGACTCACGCCCTAAACCAGACTAAGCTTAGTCCTGCATGGATCAAGTCACTATTCACGAGGCTAAAACCCATCTTTCGCGCCTGATCGCCAGCGTGCAGGCCGGAGGAGAGGTGATTATTTGCAAGGCGGATACGCCCATAGCGCGTCTGGTCGCTTATCAGGAGCCGTGTGCAGACCGTCAATTGGGGCAGTGGCGCGGGCAGGTGTGGGTGGCGGATGATTTCGATGCGCCGTTGCCGGAGTCCTTTTTTCTGGGCACTTCAGAGTGAACTTGCTGCTGGATACCCATGTGCTCCTGTGGGCGCTTGAGGGTAACCCGCGTCTGGGAGCAGAAGCGCGGCGGATGGTGGTCGATGGTCGCAACCGGGTGTATGTGAGTGCTGTCAGCGTGTGGGAAATTGCGATCAAGCGCTCACTCGGTAAGATTACGGTACCTGATACGTTACTGAAAACCATCACGAGCAGTGGCTTTTCCGCTTTGCCGATTACGCTGGAACATGCCGATGCCGTTTCACACTTACCGCTATGGCATCAGGATCCTTTTGACCGGTTGTTGATCGCACAGGCTCAGCAGGAGCAGATGACGCTTGTTACCCATGATGCCGCTATGCTGCGCTATGAGGTCAGCCTGATGCGCATCGGGTAGAGCATTCCCCATTTCCGCTTACACTGTGTCGCGTTTCAGCTCATCTAGCTTTTCTACACATCGCTTCACGCTCCTTGCGTAAACAAAAAGCGAAAACGCTCTAGCTTACCCTTTTTTAACCTCTCCCCGCCACCATGGAGGGTATGGGAAAACTACGCCATACCTGTCAGGCCTTTGTGGAAGCCGTGCATGCCCGCTATCCGTGGTTGACGGAGCGGTTGCGGCCGCTGAAGACGCATTTTTACGAAGTGGCGGCGCTGTCGCTGTTTATCAATCTGCTGGCGCTCGCCGTGCCGATTTTCTCGCTTCAGGTCTATGACCGGGTGGTGGCGCATCAGGGGGTGAGTACGCTGGTGGCGCTGTTGATGGGCGTGCTACTGGCGCTGACCTTCGATTTTATCCTCCGCCAAACGCGCAGCCGTATGTTGCAGCAGGTGGCGCTGCATATTGATGCCACCCTCGGCCGCGCCATTTACGATAAATTCGCCTCGCTGCCGCTGAGTGTGCTGGAAACCCGCTCGGCCCACAGCTGGCAACAGAGTTTTCAAGAGGCGCAGACCATCCGCACAGTGCTCGCGGGTCCCACGGCGGTGCTTGCTACTGATTTACCGTTCGCGCTGGTGTTTTTGGCGGTGATTTGCGTCATCGCCACGCCGGTGGTGTGGGTATTGTTTTTGATTATCGGTGCGTTTTTGACCCTCACCTGGCTTTCCACCAAACTGATGGAGGTCGGCACCAAACGCGAGCAGAAGGTGACCCAGGCCCGCGAGCAGATGCTCTATGAGATGATGGCCGGACGCGCCACCATGAAGGCATTGCGGATTGACCGCGCCCTGCAACCGCAATGGGAAACGCAGCATGTGGCGCAGATTATGCAATCCTATGAGCGGGGGGGGCGGTCGGATGCCTGTGTCGCGTTTGGCCAGACGCTTGCCATGCTCACCACCGTGTCGCTGGTGTCGGTGGGGGCGCTTGCCATTATCGAACGCGAGATGAGCATGGGCGCGCTGATTGCCACCACCATGCTGTCCAGCAAAATCATTGGGCCGGTGAACCAGTTGCTGATGTCGTGGAAACACATCTCCGGGTTTCGGCAATCGCTCGATCGGCTATCGCAATTCTTCTCGCTACCCAGCGAGCGCGAACTGCCCACCATCACGCGGGAGCGCCCCAAGGGCGAGTTGGTGCTGGAGCAGGTAAGTTTCAGCTATGGCGATGGCAAACCGGTGGTAGATGCGCTGAATTTCAAGATCAAACCCGGCGAGGTGATCGGAATCTTAGGCAAAAACGGGTGCGGAAAATCCACCCTGCTGAAGCTGCTTCAGGGGCTATACCCCCCCAGCGAGGGGCGGATTCTACTCGATGGAATCGACCTCGCGCAGTTCAGCCGCAAGGAACTGGCCGACTGGATCGGCTATGTACCGCAGGAATGTTTCCTCTTTTCCGGCACGGTGAAGGAAAACATCGCCAAAAGCTGGCCGGAGGCCGACGACGCCGCGATCCTCTATGCCGCCAAGCTGGCCGGGGCAGAGGAATTCATCAACGACCTGCCGCAAGGGTTCGCCACCGATATTGGCGAGGCGGGAGGCAGGCTCTCCGGCGGGCAGCGGCAGCGGCTTTCCATCGCACGCGCTCTGATTAAACATCCGCCGGTGCTGGTGTTCGACGAACTCACCAACCATCTGGACAGCGCCGCCGAAGCCGCCATGGCCGCAACCGTCCGCTCGCTCGCGCCGCACCATACGGTGATTGTCGCCACCCATTCCATGCCGATGCTGCGCGCCTGCCACAAGCTGGTGGTGATGGAGCGTGGCAAAATCGCCGTTGCCGGTCCCACCGCCGATGTCCTGAAACACCTCACCCAGAGTGCCCCCCATGGCCACGACCAGCGTCCTTCTGCCGCTTGACACGCTGCTGCTGAATCCACCTACCTCTTTCCTGCGTCCGGTGGCGAAGGCGGTGATGGGCACGTTGCTTGCCTTTTTACTGTGGGCGACACTCGCGCCCTTGCAAGAGGTGGCGATCGCCGAAGGGCAGGTGGAGCATCTGGAACAGATGCAAACGGTGCAGCATCTGGAGGGCGGCATTATCGAAAAGCTGCTGGTGAAAGAGGGCGATCGCGTGAAAAAAGGGCAGGCGCTTGCCCAGTTAAACCTCACCTCCTTTACCGCTTCTAAAGAAGAATTACGCATCAATCTGGAGTCCCTGATGCTCAAGCGCGAGCGCTTGCAAGCCGAGGCAGACGGCAAGGAGACGCTGGTCTTCTCACCCAGCGTGGCACAGTACCGCCCGGCCTTGCTGCAAGCCGAGATGCAGGTGTTTGAGGGGCGTAAACTGAAACTCTCCAGCGGGTTGCAATTACTGGAGGATGGTTCTACCCAAAAACGGCTGGATGTGGAGCAGTTGGTGCAGGAAAAGCAATCCATCGTCAGTAACCTCGCCGTGTTGCAGGAGAAGTTGAACATCTCCTCCAATCTGGTGAAGGACCAGCTCACCTCGCGGCTCGACCATCTGCAATTACGCAGCGATGTGCAGGAATTACAGGGGAAATTGAAAATCGTCACGGTGGCGATTCCCCGTGCCGAAGCGGCGCTGAAAGAGGCCGAGGAACGCTTGCGAAATGAGCGCATCACCTTCCAGAATACGGCGCGAGAGGAGCTTTCGGAAGTGGAGATGAATCTGGCGCGCAGTAAGGAAATGCTCGGAAAAGCACAGGATCAGGTGAACCGTACCGCCATCAAAAGCCCGATCAACGGGGTGGTGCATAAGATCGAGCGCAGCACCATCGGTAGCGTGCTGAAGCCCGGCGAAACCCTGATGGAGATTGTGCCGGAAAGCGAAAATCTGGTGGTGAAAACCAAGCTCGACCCCAACGATGTGGGGTTTGTGAAGCTGAAACAACCGGCATTGGTGAAAATCCTCGCTTATGATTTCGCCCGCTATGGCGGGCTGGATGCAGAGGTGATTTCCATTTCTCCCGATTCGCATGTGGATGAGGAAGGAAAGCGCTATTTCGAGGTGGTGGTGCGCACCTCACAGAATTACCTTGGCAGCAAGTCGCACCCACTGCCCATCACCTCCGGGATGATGGCGTCGGTGGATATTCATACCGGCTCTAAAACCGTGATGGAGTATCTGCTCAAACCCATTACCAAGGTGCATCAGGAAGCATTCCGGGAGCGGTAGGCCTTGAAGGAAAAAGTGCGAGAATAAATGGAAAATACTATAGTTGAGATTAACAACGAACATTATCAGGCATATATCGCTCCCTTGATTGAAAGGTGCGAGGAAAAAGAATGCCATCAATATTGGAGCCTTACCCGGAAACTAATGCAGGAAGAAACGGATGATCAGGCAAAAAAGGAAACTCTCGCTCTTTTTAATGCAGTCGTTTCATATAGGCTGGCACCTGACTCGCCAAACGAGCCATTTAAGCCCGTCTTGATAATGGATGGACGCAGAAGTCCGATACCAAGCGATCTGACCGAAGAGCAGCGAGATTTCCTGCAACACGTTCTGTCGGAAATTGCGGACAATGAACTGAATGCGCGTGTAGCAGATACGCTATGGACGCTAAGGCATGGAAAGGCACGTCAACACGCAGAGATTGCAATAGAGGCCTATCTTGCCTCTGCCGATACACTCCTGAAAGGAAGCTGGCATGATACCCGGGAGCGGCTAACCAGAGCATTTCGTATTTTCCAGCAGCTGCGGCTTTTTGATACAGACGTTCCACCAGAGAAGAACGTCCCTCAAAAAATATTAGATTACATTGAAGCCGAGAAGGATACAGACCCTCCTTACTTGGTAATACATTTGATTGAACTGCTACATGAGGCACGTCGTGCAAACAATGAGCGGCATGCGGCAATACTCGAATCCATCGCCACCACCCATGAAGAAAAAAATCACCATGATACGGCGAGAGACGCTTGGGACTTAGCGGCCAAGCTACACCAACATGCAGGTAAAACTGATGATACCATTCGTTGCCAAGTCAACGGTGCCGAAACCTACGTCAAATTAGCTGATATTGCGGAAGCTGGAGAACAGCCCTCTTACATGCTGATTTGTGGCTGGCTACAGAGTGCCGTCGAAGCATATCGCTCCATTCCTGGGAAACAGCAAAGACGCGATGAAATATATACGCGGTTGCTGGAGAGGCAGCCTAAAATCAAAAATGAAATGCAGTCCTTTTCCACCGAGGTTGATGTTTCCGATATCGTGAAGAAAGCTACGGAAGAAGTCTCCGGGCACGACCTGTTTACGGCGCTTTACAAATTTGCCTTTCTGATGCGTCCACCACCGCTGGATGAAGTAAAAGAGGAGATGGAAGATCAATCCCGGAAATCGCCGCTTTCCACTATTATGCCTGCCACCTATCATGACCGTAAGGGAAGAGTTGTAGACAAGGCTTCTATGGATGATTCGCCGGAATCTAAGATGCACCGGCATATCGCGCAATTTCACAGAAACTTTTTTGCGAAATCCGCTTTGATGCCAGCACTACAGCAAATCAGGCTGGAGCATAATATTTCCCTTTTCGAATGGGGCTCTTTCCTGAAAGATCACCCATTCATCCCTCCGGAGCGGGTGAATGCTTATGCTTATGGCTTCTTCCATGGGTTCCATGGCGATTTTCTATCTGCGGCTCACATTCTGATTCCCCAGATTGAAAATTCTATCCGCTATGTGCTCAACAACTACGAACGGCAAACATCAAGGCAGATTGTGGGTGGTATTCAGGAAGAGAGCCCTCTGAATTATACGCTTGAATGTGAGGAACTGGTAGAAGTGTTCGGGAAAGATCTGGTATTTGACCTGCAAGGGCTCCTGATCAAGAAAGAGGGCGAAAATATGAGAAATAACCTCATGCATGGCCTTCTGGACGATGATCAACTGTTCGCGCCGGAGTTTGTCTATCTTTACTGGCTGACACTTCACATCATTTTTATACCGGTGAAGAATATGGCAAGAAATTCTCAGAAAGCTGGAAAAGCCCGTGCTGGGGAATGATTTCCGGTGCCCTGACATTTCACCCCGGCGCCCCAACTTACATCCCCAAGGGGGAACCACGGGGGCACCGGGCAAACGGGCGGGAAAAACACCAC
>JBIPLF010000050.1:0-10256 GCA_044368015.1 Rickettsiales bacterium | reverse complement strand
TCTTATATATCAGGAAGAAATTTGGTTGCGGGGGCCAGATTTGAACTGACGACCTTCAGGTTATGAGCCTGACGAGCTACCGGGCTGCTCCACCCCGCGAAAAAACCAAAAGAAGAGAGTGGCCTTGTACGTCTGCACGCAAGGGAACGCAAGCAGAAAATGCAACAGCTAAACTCCCACGCACAGGTAGGTTGTGTGGAATAGGTTCCTGTGCTTTACCTGTTGAGTGGTTCTGTCGGAAAGCTTCCCCATGCGCACGCCCCCCCCTTCCCTGATGTTGATGGCTAAGCTTGGCGCCTCTGCGCTGCTGCTGGGATGGGTGCTCGCGCAACTCGACTGGAATCAGCTACTTCCCCTGTGGCAACAGACACCTCTATGGGTGGGGGTTGCAGCGTTTGGCTTGCTCCATGCCGCGCAACTGGCCAGTAGCCAGCGGATGCGGCTGTACCTCGCCTTTGGGGAGGTAACTTTGAGCACCCGGCGCGCCATCTGGCTCTATTATCAGGGGATGCTCTATAACACCCTGCTACCGGGAGGGATCGGCGGCGATGGGCTGAAGCTCTGGTGGTTGAAATCCCGGCACCAACTGACACTGAAGCGTGGCGCGGCGCTGCTGCTGGCCGAACGAGGCAATGGCCTGCTGTTACTGCTAGCAAGCGTGGGGATCATCGCCACAGCCTACCCTGCGCCTCCGCTGCTGCCGCTACCCATCTGGCTGGTGGGCGGGGGAATGTGCTTGGTGATCGTCACCTACCGATTGGCCGTACGACGCCTGATACACGAACCGCTACGCCTCACACTCCGGGCCGGATGCTGGTCTGCTCTGGTGCAGGGGTTGAATCTGGCCCTCTGCGCGCTGCTGGCCTGGCATTTGGGTGGGGAAGCGTGGCCCGCCTACCTGCTCCTGTATCAGTTAGCAGCGATCGCCAGCCTGCTGCCGGTGAGCTTCGGCGGTGTGGGTATTCGGGAGGCGGTATTCCTGTATGGCACGCCGTTGCTGGGGGGTGATCCATTGCCGGGGGTGGCGCTTTCGCTGATCTCGCTGGCGCTGTATCTGGCAGTCGCGGCTTGCGCCCTGCCCTTTTCTGTGCGAAATCACCCGGATGCTACACTGTAGCGTTTTCGCTTTTTGTTTAGGCTAGAAGCGTGAAGCGACGTGTAGTAAACCTACACGAGACGAAACGCGACAAAGCGTAAACGAAAATGGGAAATGCTACACATCCGCCCCGCCCGTCCTGATGAGAAAGACCTTCTCACCGCACTGATCGTGCAATCGGCACGTCAGTTAAGCCGTGGGCATTACACCGAGGCACAGATCGAGGCCGCCGTCACCTATGTGTTTGGTGTGGATTCCGAACTGGTCGAGGACGGCACCTATTTTGTGGTGGAAGAGGATGGAATCATCCTCGCCTGCGGGGGGTGGAGCCGCAGACGCACCCTGTTTGGCGGCGACCACTACCACGGGCGCTCCAGCGGCTTTCTGGATCCGGCGACCGAACCGGCTAAAATTCGGGCGTTTTTTGTGCATCCCGACCATGCACGACGCGGCATCGGCAGTGCGCTCCTCCGGCATTGCGAGCAGGAAACGGCACGCCACGGCTTTACCCGCCTCGAAATGATGGCCACCCTGCCGGGGGTAAAGCTCTACGAACGCTTCGGCTATGAAGGGCAGGAATACACGGTCTACACCGCCCCTGACGGAACAGACATCCCCTGCCTGCCGATGCAGAAGACGCTATAAACCTTTCTCCACGAGCATCTGCTGACGCGCAATGTCGGCAGAAGAATCTCCAGCATGCCGCACAGGATCCGCCTCCCAACGCAACGCACGATGCAATGCAGGATCGCCAATCACCGTAAAATTCCCGACCGGGTCATTGGCCTGACCGGTAAAGTGCAAGGGGCTTCCATCCACCGTATGGTACAGCCCCCCTCCCGCCCCCAGAAGGGTTGGCATGAAACCCACCATGTCCCAGCTACTCAGATAGCCATCGCGGCGATGCACATCAATATCGCCCCGTGCCACGGCCATGTATTTGCTCTGCCCGGACCCGTAGCACATCACCGCCCCATCGTGAGGCGTTTCTTCTAACCAGCTTGCAAGTGTGCTATCCAGATCATCGCTTGGCCGCAACATCACCCGCAACGGCCCCGCAAGCGATCGCACCCGCATGGCAACCGGCGCTGCCGCCACATAATGCTGCTCACCTTCCGGCCCTGCCAGACGCAGGCTTCCCTCCTCACAGGGGTGAAAGTGCTGTTCATACGCCACACCGCGACGCGCATCGCCCCAGAAGAGCGCTGGCTCGTAAGCATGCGACCAATCCTCTAAAAAATGGCCATTGCCTTGTGCGGGAATACACACGCATCCCAACTCCGAATGCCCATCCACCACCAGACCAATCGTCGTCGCAAAACTGGGAGTGCCCTTCAGTACCGCCTGCGTGCCATCCAGCGGATCGAACAGAATCAGTGCTTTGCCCGCATACGAGACGGCGTGCGTTTCCGGTGCCTCCTCACTCACAAGCGCTACCTGCGATGCCAGTTCCGGCCCCAGAATCCGCACCAGACCGGCAGATACCTCCCGCATCATCATATCCGAAATGGCCAGATCGGTGCCACTGACCAGCGTGCCATCCGGTTTACGGGTAAACAGCGTCGCTGGGTCCTCAGCCTGTGCACAAGCGGTATAGAGCGCCGCAATAGAAGGAGCGGCCCGCAACGCCACCTCCTGAAACAACGCCAGTAATTGATCCCGAATCTCTGGCCGTTCCAGAGTGGCAAACAGTTCCGTATGCATCCGCTTATTCCGTTAGATGCCGCAAACTAGCCAAGGCAGCGCCAAACCACAAGTTAATTATTTTACCGCAACACATAAACACCTCTCCTAACCCGCTTATGCGAGGAAAGCGCGCCGGGCTGGAAACCGAGGAACATGAGTGTATCCTATATACATGACATGTTGCGAGGAGGGTCCAGCCCAAGCAGATTTTCCGCAGAAGGTGGGTTAGAGGAGGTGTCCTACGCCGCCTCACCCTCTCGATGCGCCTCCTCAATATCCTCCGGATCCTCATGAATCAGGATTTCGGCACGGGGGAAGGCACGCAGCAGACTCTCCTCAATCTCGCTGGAAATCACATGCGCCTGATAGAGGGTCAGCGACCCGTCCAGCTCCAGATGAAACTGGATAAAGGGATGCATGCCGCTATAGCGGGTTTTAAGCGCATGGACGCCCTTGGTCTGCGGATGCGCCAGAATCATTTCCTGAATGCGATTCCGTTCCGCCTCCGGCATTTCATGGTCCATTAAATGATGGAAGGCGTCCTTGGCAATTTGCCAAGCGCTCCACAAAATATACGCCGCAATCCCCAGCGAGCACCACACATCCAGCTGATGCCATCCCATGCCCCAGGAGGCCAGCAGACTGAGCAGCACGGCCCCATTCACCAGCACATCCGTCTGGTAATGCATGGCATCGGCCTTGATCGCCGTCGAACCCGTATGCGCGACCGTATGCCGCTGATAGGCCAGCAAACCCACCGTCATCAACACCGAAAAGCCGCTCACCGCCACCCCAATCAGGGGACGTTGAATCGCCACCGGATGCCAGAAACGGTGCGCCGCTTCCGTGAGCAGGAATGCCGCCGAACCCGCCACAAACGCCGCCTGTGCGAGCGCCGCCAGACTCTCCGCCTTGCCATGCCCGAAGCGATGCTCATCATCCGGCGGCTGCAAGGCATAGCGCACCGCCACCACCGTAAGCATCGAAGCCATCAAATCGAGCACGGAATCGGTGAGCGAAGAGAGCAGACTCAGCGCGTCGGTCATCATCCATGCCACCAGCTTGGCGGCAATCAGCGTCACCGCCACCCCCACGGAAAACAGGCTCGCCCGTTTCACCAGCGTCGCCGATTCCGCATGGCTGAGCGCGTGACTCCCGTGATCGTGATGATGGTGGTGTGCGTGGATCATAGAATGTTTCCTATAGTGCGTGGCCTAATTCCCTCCCCTGCTTGCGGGGGAGGGTTAGGGAGGGGGTGTAGCTCGAATAGATTAAGAACACCCTCCCCCTTCCCCCTCCCGCAAGCGGGAGGGGAGAGACGTGGAGATGCCGCAATAGAATAGCTATACTTAACCACTATGCCTATTTGAGACTTGCGGAAACACAAAAAATATGCCTATAATCAACCATAAATTGGCAATAGCCACGGCGGCCCCCTTACGCGAAAGTGTTTGGGGGCCGAGTAATTTAGAGTATCAGCTTCCTTAGCTTCTCCTTGATGATCATCATCTCATGGGAGGGAATTTCTCCCATCTTATCTCTGAATCGTTTCGCATCCATCAGCCGAACTTGCGATAGTACGATTGACTGCTCCATGCCTCTGAACAGAAATTGGTGATAAAACGCATTGTCCTTTAATTGCGTGCTGAGCGGTACCCCCACAAACACATGGCGGTTAAACTTCTTGATCACCAACACAGGTCGCGTAAAATTTGCCCCTTTACCATCCTGTTCATCACCGATATTGGCACCCAGACTACACCACCATATTTCACGTTCCTTGAACATCGGTCGCTCATGCGCCACGTGCGCCCGCTGTTTCTGGAGATTCCAGCGATCAAACTCCTTCTGCATGAGGCTCCTCCCCGCTCACTCCGGCAACTCCGCAACACCGGCGGTTTGCGCCTCCCGCCAGGCATCGAGCGTTGCCGCAAGTGCGGTATCGGAGAGTGCCAGAATCGCCACCGCCAGTAACGCCGCGTTTTTGGCTCCCGGCTCGCCGATGGCGAGTGTCCCCACCGGGATACCACCCGGCATCTGCACAATGGAGAGCAAGCTATCCATCCCCTTCAGCGCCTTGCTTTCAATCGGCACGCCGAGCACCGGCAGCGGCGTGATGGCCGCCACTACACCCGGCAGATGCGCGGCCCCTCCGGCCCCAGCGATGATGACCTTCAACCCGCGCCCGCGTGCCGATTCCGCATAGTCATATACCCGCTTCGGCGTGCGATGCATGGAGGTCACACGCGCCTCAAACGGCACGCCGAAGTGATCCAGCAATTGCGCGGCAAGGGTGAGGGTCGGCCAGTCCGAGCGGCTGCCCATCAGAATGCCCACCAGCGGGGCGGGGTGTGAAATCTCCATAGAACTCCAAGAAAAAAGCGCTATTCTACCCTAGATAGGGCCGTCACCTTCTACCATGGCGTGCTGCAAATGCGGGGTTTTTGCGCTTCCGGCTTTCATGTATGTTGAATACATTGGAACTTCCGGTTCTCAAAACCCCGCATTTTCGCTATGCCATAGCGAAGATGACGACACTATCTGGCTTCACCCGTTTGCACAATGAAGATTGCTCATCCCATGCCCTCACCCCTTGCACCATCCCGCACCATTGGCATTATCGGCGGCGGGCAGCTCGGTAAAATGACCGCCATGGCGGCAGCGCAACTGGGATACCGCGCCCATATTTTCTCCGATACGGCAGACGCCCCCGCCCTTCAGGTGACGCCCTTTCACACCCTTGCGCCCTACACGGATGCCGAAGCCCTCGCCCGGTTTGCCGCGCAGGTGGATGTCATTACCTGTGAGTTTGAGAACATCCCCGCCGCCTCCATCGCGATACTGGCAGAGCAGGTGCCGGTCTATCCACACGCCCAGCTGTTGCAGACATGCAGCCATCGTTTGCAGGAAAAACAGGCGGTGCAGGCAGCGGGCATCCCCACCGCGCCCTATCAGGCGATTCCAGATCTCGCCAGCCTGCGGAGCGCGCTGGCCGAACTCGGTACCCCCGCCATCCTCAAAACCTGCGAGCTGGGTTATGACGGCAAAGGGCAATGGCGCATCACGCCGGAGACCAAGCTTGAAACCCTGTGGCAGGAGGTCGCCGGACTCGCGGTGATTCTGGAAGGGTTTGTACCCTTCATTCGCGAACTTTCGGTGATTGTCGTCCGCAGTCCGGATGGGCGCATGGCCACCTACGGCCCCATGGAGAACCAGCATCGCAACGGTATTCTGGATGTGAGCCGCCTACCCGCTTCTTGCTCGCCGGAAACGGCAGCGCGTGCGATCGCGATAGGCGAGCATCTGGCGCAGGCGCTGGGTGCCGTGGGGTTACTGACGGTGGAGTTGTTTGAGGTAGCCTCCTCTTATCGTCATGCTGAGCGCAGTGAAGCATCCCCCCATTTACACGGCTTTTCCCAATTGAGAGATCCTTCGCCTACGGCTCAGGATGACTCGCTCCTCCTCGTCAACGAACTCGCCCCTCGGCCACATAATTCCGGACATCTGACGATCGAAGCCTGTTATACGAGCCAGTTTGAGAATCTGGTGCGGGCCATCTGCGGATTACCTCTGGGGGCGACCACGCTGAAAGTCGCTCGCGCCGAAATGCACAACCTGCTGGGAGACGCCATCCTGCACCGCGAAGCCTATCTGACGGACGCCCGCGTGAGCTTCCACGATTACGGGAAGTCCCCCCCCCTCCCCGGCCGCAAGATGGGTCACATCACGCGGTGCGGGTAGCGCGAGCGCTCTCAGCTAACATCCACTAACCCCCCATTTGGTGCAGAGATAGCTTTCCACTTGCTGCCGCTCGGTTGTGGTAAGAGAACGGTTGTAGGCGATGATCTCGGCGATCTTACCGGTGAGATCGTACCATCCCGACCCACCGCCACCAATAAGCATGCCATTCGAGAAGGGCGAACTTCCCGGACAAGGAGGATAGGTACAATAGGTGTTGTAGGGGCTGGGTTCCGTTCCATTCACCCATTGCCTATAGGCCCCACCATTCCCATTCGTGAACTGCGACGAGATGGTATACCAGTTGGTGAGCGTCGTGATGGTTTTGCCGGTCACGTCTCCGCGCCCCGTGTTCTGGCCGAGCGTATGCCCCCCCAGATAGGACGTGTCCATCAGACTGTATCCCTCGTCTCCAAAGTAATAAAGCATCTGGTGTGCCCCCCCCAGATACAGAACGGTGAAGATGGTGGTGTTCGACATGGCCGCAAACGGAACGCTGGCAGAGAAGCGCCCCCCTCCGTTAAAGGCGATCCCGTATTTCCCTCCCGTGACAACGGCATACGGGTTGGTGCCCGTGCTGGTTGTCGCATGATACCCGGATCCACTCTTATCCGCCCAGGTTAGCACGTTGGTACCAGAAAGCCCGCTTTCGGATGTGCCTTCCGCCGCCCCGTCACCATCCAGATCGTCACCATCCAGCCAGAGCATCGCTCCCGGAATACTAATGGGTGTGAACCCTCCGGTTGAGCAGGTATATTCTTTCGCATAAATCCCAAAATTGGATCCGTCCTGCCCATTACTAGACCAGGTAACCACAGCCTTGCCTACTCCATTTCCATGGACTACGACACTCACTTGCTCCAGCGTAGAGTACGATGCGATGTGTAGTTCACTTCCGCTGAGTGTGGGTGTTGCAGTGCTGTAATCCAGCACCTGACCATAGACTCCCCAATTATCTCCATCCTGTGCAGCATCACTCCATGCAACCAACACCTCATTGCTTCCAACAAGACCGATACTCGGCTCGCGCTGATTGTCTGCCGTATAAGTATTGATATGAAACTCCAAGCCGACCTTTGCACCGGAAGCATTCAAAACCTGCCCATAGATACCACTCATTACTTCCTGTGCATGGCTGTGCCATACTACCAGCACGTTACCATCGCCAAGCAATGCAGCAGAGGGGTCTTTCGTGTAATTCCCTACATAGGTATTGACCATAAACTGACCACCCTGCACTATGCCGGAAGCATTGTAGCGCTTGGCATAAATACGGTCTGTGCCACTGTCATCATATTCCCAAAATACATAAAACCCACCGCCTGGAAGCTTCACCACATCTGAAAATTCTTGATTTCCTGTGGTGACGCTATCTACACGTGTCTCTGCGCTTACCACAACGCCCGCAGCGGTGTAGGTTTTCATATATACCCCTTCACCGCTGCCATCCTGCGCAGTACTCGTCCAACTGATAGCAAATTCTCCGCCAGAAAGAGCGGCCACATGCGGATCATACTGATTATTAGTGGTATAGGTATTGACAGAGAACTCACTGACAACCGTTGCGCCTGCAGCACTAATCACTTTGGCCTGTACGCCAATGAGATTAGCATCCAGCCCTTCCCACACCACGACGTAATTACCGTTTGCCAACACAGCGACATCCGGTTTCTGTTGCACACCGCCGGTATTAGTATTGATAATAAACTCCGTTCCCGAAGCCACTCCTCCAGCCGTATAAAACTGGCCGAATATCCCGTTCAGATCCGCTCCGCCACCGCTACCATTCCCCCCCCACACTACCAGATAACTGCCGTCACTCTGCACCGCAACGGAAGAGTAGCGTTGCGATGCACTCGTTGTGGTGTTGGCACGGAATTCTGACCCTGCCGTCGCACAGGCGGCCGGAGGCGCCGAGGCGTTATCCACCGTGCAATTTGTGGTTCCCGCCAACCATGTCCCATCGTCCTGACAGACTTCTGTCACTACGCCGATCTGTCCGGCGGGACAGGTAGCCGTTGATTCCCGCGTATAACCCACCGGTTTACCACCACAGGTCACATACTTACAACTGTTACTGGTGGTTATCCAATTGTCGGTGGCACCATCACGGCAGGTTTGAACAACGGAACCCGTCTGCCCTCCGGGACAGGTCAGGGTACGCGTGGTATCCACGCCATAGGTGCAGCTTCCGGTATTAGGCGCACAGGTGTTTTTGAGATTCTCCCAGGTAGCGGAATTGGTACAGATCTGCGTCACATTACCCGTATAATTGGCGGGACATGCCGCCGTTTGGGTGGCACCGACCGCACTACCACCGCACGTAATACTGGCGCATGTATTGGATGTGGTAGACCAGACAGATGCAACGCAGGATTGCTCCACACTCCCTGTTTGCCCAGCAGGACAGACCAACGTCCGTAATGCACCGGTTGTACAAGCGCCGCCCACTTCCGGGACGCAGGTATTCACCGTCGTCACCCAGGTTCCGCCGGCGTTGCAGATCTGGGTCAGCGCACCCGTGCTTGTGTAACCGGCAGGACACCCAACGATGCGCGTCTGGTTGTAAACACCTCCTCCGCAATTCACCGGAGCGCAGTTAAAATGCGACACCTGCCAAGTACCTGACTTGCCACAGGTTTCGGTGATTTCTCCTGCATACCCAGTTGGGCAGCTAGCATTTTTGCGCGTTTCCCCAATATTACCACATGCAACATTCAACGCCTGTTTCTGACTATCATTCTGCTCCACAACCGACGCATTGGCCGCCATTTTCAACTGACAGGCCTTCGCACTGGAACTCACCAGATACACCCCACCGGAAACACACCCTCCAGCAGCATTGGAACCATCCGAACCGCGAATTTTTCCGGTTAAAGGATCGCCGTCATCGTAGCGTTCATCAATAGAACGTGCGTCTTTGGGGGTCATCACCGCCAACCCTGGAGTGGTTCCATTGTAACCCGTCAACTCAAACACAACCCCCAGATTGGCATCCTCCCGAACCGCATACCCTCCTTGCAATTCACTGGATGGAACCCCAGCCCCCGGCGAATTAGTCGTACCGTTCATTTGCTGCTTCAAAAGCCCGGAAGCGGATAAATGCTGCCAGAACAACAGGGATTCCGCACTATCCAGTTTCCCGTTTCCATTCCCATTCGCAACCCCCGGAAAAAAGCTGGTGGCATTCACCATATCGCCGGGAACCGCCCCATATTTGGCCTTAAACGCTTCCATAGCACCTGCGAAGGACGCCACATCCGACGCAACCGAGGCCGTACGCGCCTTGTTAGTCATCTTTTGAGCGGTGATCACCCCTCCCGTTAACAGGGCGATAATCGCAATAACAATCGCCATCTCAACAAGGGTAAATCCGACAGAACAAGATTGGGTGCGCATACCGAAAAACCTCCTATGGCCCAAAACACTTCAGGCAACTATAACAGCAATTAAATCAAATCATCCCTAATAAAGAGTTAACACCCCCCTCCATAAGATTAACAATCACTTAAGGACACACCCGTTAATCAAATATTAGGAAAAATTAGGCAAAATACCAAAATAGATGGCTTGATTATCAAGGTGGTGTTAGAATGGGACGGGGAGAATTTGACTAATGCAACCAACCCACTCAGCACTCTATAGAGGCCTCCACAGCCTGTGGCACGATGAAGAGGCGTCTCTGGTCGAATTTGCCATTGTAGCCCCTGTGTTTTTGTACTTCTTTCTGGGTATT
>JBIPLF010000049.1:0-10531 GCA_044368015.1 Rickettsiales bacterium | reverse complement strand
CCCGGGCGCTGGCGCGCCACCCGCGCCCGGTGGGAGTGGGAAGACTCCGCCCCAGGGGGCGGGGCGGATTATAGTATTTCCTAAATTTTTTGGAGACACTGACCAAACGATAGCTTTGGCCGTCATTGCGAGCGAGCAACGCGAGCGCGGCAACCCAGAAAACGGCTCTTTTGCTGGATTGCTTCGTCGGGCTTCGCCCTTCTCGCCATGACGGAAGCGGTTCGCTGGGCCAAAAGAGGCTCTGTGGTCGGCGTTGGAGCGCTGCCTAAAACCGGTTCAGTGAAAAATCCTCCGATACGGCACGATAGACTTTTTTGGTGGATTTCATCTGTGTTTTAGGGGAGTGCCCCCATAAATCCACAATTTTTCGGTTGATGATTTCTGAGTCATTGAGATTCGTATATTTAACAAAGGGACGATTGAGTGCTTTTAGGTTCAGCACCTTCGGCCCGATATTCGTATCATCGAACCCAAATCCCAGAAAAATAATTTGTTGGGCTTTCTGTAGAATACCCTGAATGTGGTCATAGGTACTATCTATGCGTTCATCAATCAGGTGGATGTTTTTACTCAACTGAGTTGCAAGAGACTCCTCTCTCCCTTTTGGAAAAATCAATTGATCGTTTTCAATAGGGCCTTTTTCATCTTCATACATCCACGGATAACGGATGACTTCTCCATACACATGGTGGATGCGTTTACGCAAATGTGTCAATACCCTCTGTTGCTGCTCCGGGGTTTTGAACATGGATAGTGCGTCTTGCGTCACGCACCGATACAAATACCACTCCAAAGAAGTATCATAATTGAAGGTGATGATATTGAAGTTGTAGTCGGCATTTTCGGCAGACAACTCTTCCATCGATTGCCCACTGACGATGGCATTCCATAAAAACCGATACCAGTTCGAGGAATCTCCAGATGGGGAGTCTGTTGCTCTCTCCATTTCATTTTCGGGATCAGACAAATCTTTGTCTGTTGCGCCACGCTGGAATCGGCACTTGATACCGCTAGTCGCAATAATTTCTGCAATCAGCTCTTTGGCCACCGATACCAAATCTGTATTATGACTAAAATGCCACAGGAATGCATCAATGCTGATGGGATCGTAGTACCGTAGAACTTTGCAAAGTCTCAATATCGCCGCTTCTTTCGGTGTTGAAGGGCGACCTCTTCGTGCATCATAGGTGGGTTTTTCCTTCTCCAATATCTTCCCAATCAGATCATCCCCCGTGGGATAGCCATAGCCGCGACTGGCACCGGCTCCGAGCACAATGGCGGTATTGACTTCAAACACCATCGGCGCCTCCTGCGCGTACGATAGGGGGAAAGAAGAACCAACGATGGAGGGCGATTCAAACGCCCGGCCTGCCGGGCAAAGCCCCCCTACTGACAGGCGAGGCATTCCTCATACTGGATTGGCTGGGGCGCAACCGGATGCGGGAACACCACAATCTCGGCTTCGTGCTCGCCCCGATGGTCTTCGGTGCCGGGCTTGCGAAGCAGCGACATTTCCATCTGAATCTTGGGCGCTTTCTGCGACACTTTGTCCGAGCGTTGCAGCGAGGTTGAGCGGCAGTAATACAGGCTTTTGACGCCTTTTTTCCAGGCCATCATATGAATCTGGTGCAGGTCGCGCTTATGCACATTGCCGGGCAGGAACAGATTCACCGATTGCGCCTGACAAATATAAGGCGTGCGACCGGCGGCGAGGTCGATAATCCAGCGCTGATCCATCTCCTGCGCGGTGCGGAACACCAGCTTCTCATGCTCGGAGAGGAAATCCAGATGCTGCACCGACCCCTCGCCGGTGGTGATCGACGACCAGGTTTCAATATCGTTCCGGCCGTAGGTTTCCAGCACCGCCGCCAGGTATTTGTTTTTCACCATAAAGGAGCCGGTGAGGGTTTTTTGCGTAAAGCTATTGGCGGCGTATGGCTCAATCCCCGGCGAGGCATTGCCCGCAATGATGGAAATGGAGGCAGTGGGCGCAATCGCCATTTTGTTGGTGAAGCGCTCCATGATGCCGCAATCGGCGGCGTCCGGGCAGGGACCACGCTCCTCGGCCAGCAGGCGCGAGGCGGCATCGGCCTGACGGCGGATCGTCGCGAAAATTTTCTCGTTCCACACCTTGGCCATCACCGATTCCATCGGCACCATTTTGGTTTGCAGAAAGGAATGGAAACCCATCACGCCCAAGCCCACGCTGCGTTCCCGCATGGCGGAATAGCGCGCCCGCGACATGGAATCCGGCGCTGTGTCGATAAAATCCTGCAACACATTGTCCAGAAAGCGCATCACATCGGGAATGAAGCCTTCATGGTCCTTCCATTCCTCAAAATATTCCAGATTGAGCGACGAAAGACAGCACACCGCCGTGCGTTCATTGCCCAAATGGTCGGTACCGGTGGCGAGCGTGATTTCGCTGCACAGGTTGGAGGTTTTTACCTTCAGGCCCAATTGCTTATGATGCTCCGGAATCGCGTGGTTCACCGTGTCGATGAACAGCAGATACGGCTCGCCCGTTTCCACCCGTGCGGTCAGGATTTTGATCCACAAATCGCGGGCGCGGATGGTATCTACCACATGCCGGTCTTTGGGGCTGAGCAGATTCCACGGCCCGTCCTGCTCCACCGCTTCCATGAAGGCGTCGGGGATGACAATCCCGTGATGAATGTTGAGCGCCTTGCGGTTGGGATCACCCCCGGTGGGACGGCGCAGGTCAATGAATTCCTCAATTTCCGGATGGTCCACCGGCAGATACATGGCCGAGCTTCCCCGGCGCAGTGAGCCTTGGGAAATGGCGAGCGTCAGCGAATCCTGCACACGGATGAAAGGCACCACCCCGGAGGTTTTACCGTTTTTACCCACCGATTCACCAATGGAACGCAAATTACCCCAATAGCTGCCGATGCCGCCGCCACGCGCCGCCAGCCACACATTTTCATTCCATAAATCCACGATGCCTTCCAGGCTGTCGCTGGCTTCATTGAGGAAGCAGGAGATGGGCAGCCCACGGCTGGTGCCGCCATTGCTGAGCACCGGAGTCGCGGGCATAAACCAATGTTTGCTGATGTATTCGTACAGGCGGGTGGCATGGGCTTCGTCGTCGCCATAGGCAGTCGCCACGCGGGCGAAGAGGTCCTGAAACACCTCGCCTTCCATCAAATAACGGTCGGCGAGCACCGCCTTGCCAAAGTCGGTGAGGCGTGCATCCCGGCTGGTATCGACAGCAAACGACCCCATGGCGAAAACCTCGCTTTCTGATTCATAACCTGTTGGAAACCAGCGCTAAAGGCTGTTCATATCCGTTAACGCCAAACCTAGCAAACCATCGCGGCTCTGTCCAGCATGGAAAAAGATATTGTGAGTGGAAATGCGATCACCCACTAGATGTTGTGGTTATGACAGCACAGAGGGTCTAGCTGTGGATAAGTTGCGGGTGTGGGGGCACGCTATATATGGTGTCTTGCTCCTCCCCTTCCCGGATGCTAGCCTGCACGCATGTCTGACCCGATTTCCCCTCGCCAGTTCCGCGTGACACCCCCGCCACCGGCCGGGAAACCCAAAAAGCCCCGCAAACCCGGATCGCCTCCCCCGAAGAAGCCGCACGCCTCTACCCCACGCCCTCCGCGCCGCACCTGGAAACGCAAATTGCTGGTGGGGGCGGGCATTGCCGCCTTCTGGCTATTGATTCTGGTCATCCTGACCATCGGCTATTTTGCGAAAGACCTGCCCAACCCTGACGCTATTGCCGGGGCGGAGCGCCGCCCTTCCGTGACCGTGCTCGCGGAGGATGGGACGATTCTCGCCAGTTATGGCGATCTGTATGGGAATTTCCTGCCCTATGACGCCCTGCCTCCCGTACTAGTAAAAGCAACGATTGCCATTGAGGATCGTCGCTTTTTTGACCATTTCGGCATTGATGTGTTTGGCCTCGCCCGCGCGCTGTTTCGCAATACCAAGGAAGGACGGGTGGTGCAGGGGGGCAGCACCATTACCCAGCAGCTCGCCAAAAATCTGTTTCTGAGCAGCGAGCGCACCTATAAACGCAAAGTGCAGGAGGTACTGCTGAGTTTCTGGCTGGAACAGAAATACGAGAAAGAGGAGATCATGAGCCTCTATCTCAACCTCATGTATATGGGGGCAGGACGCTACGGGGTGGATGCCGCCTCCAAATATTATTTCCACAAGCCGGGGACGGAACTCACCTTGCCGGAAGCGGCAATGCTCGCGGGACTATTCAAAGCGCCCTCGCGCTACACGCCTTCCAGCAATCCCGATGCCGCAAAGGAACGGGCGAAGGTGGTGCTGGACGCGATGGTGGATAATGACGCCATCACCCCGGAAGAGGCGATGGAAGCCAAGCAGCAGCTCACCGTGCCCCGGAAGTTTGGTCCTTCCTCCACCAACAGCTTCTACGCCGCCGACTGGATTTTGGAACAGATTCCCGCCGACATCCGCGAGCGCAACGAGGATCTGATCATCAAAACCACGCTGGATGCCAAACTGCAACGGGCGGCAGAGCAGGCGGTGGCGGCGGTGCTGGATAGCGAAGGTAAAGGCAAGCGGGCGCGTCAGGCCGCACTGGTGGCGATGGAGCCAGACGGCACGGTGCGGGCGATTGTCGGCGGGCGGAAATATCAGGGCAGTCAGTATAACCGCGCCACCACCGCCAAACGTCAGCCGGGATCGGCCTTCAAACTGTTTGTCTATGCCGCCGCGATGCAGGAGGGCTACGCGCCGGAAGATATGCTGGAAGACGCGCCCTTTACCATCAAGGGCTGGACGCCGAAAAATTACGACAACGCCTATCGCGGCACGCTTTCCTTGCGCGATGCTTTTACCCAGTCGGTCAACACCATCGCCGCGCAACTGGGCGAGCGGGTGGGGCGGGCGAAGGTGGTGAATATGGCGCAGGCACTGGGTATTGCCTCGCCGCTTGGCGAGCAGCCGAGTCTGGCGCTCGGTACCAGCGAAGTGACACTGTTGGAACTCACCACCGCCTATGCCCATTTCGCCCATCAGGGGCAGAGTGTGATACCGCATGGGATCATCGACATCCGCGACCGCAAGCAGGAGGTGATCTATAAGGCCAAAACGCCGTCCTCCTCCCGTGTGCTTTCCGAGGAAGTGGTGGGGATGATGAATAGCCTGATGCAATCGGTGGTGACGTCCGGTACCGGGCGCGCCGCCGCCTTCGGGCCGGATGCCGCCGGGAAAACCGGCACTTCTCAGGATTTCCGCGATGCCTGGTTTATCGGCTTTACCTCACACATGGTCACCGGCGTGTGGGTGGGGAATGACGACAACACCTCCATGAAAAAAGTCACCGGCGGCACGCTTCCGGCGAAAATCTGGAAGCGTTTCATGAAGGTGGCGCATGAAGGCGTGGAAACCACCCCGCTTTACACAGCATACACCCGCAAGCTGATGCCATGGCAACAGGAAGGCAGCGGCATCCTCAACTGGTTGTTTGGGAATGAGCCTGCGCCGGAGGATGCCATGCCAACAGAACAAGTGCCGCCCCCAGAGGAGGCATCTCCGTTTCCCAATGCACCGGAAGTGCCTCAGCCAGCGGGCATGTGGTGATTGTCGAGCGCGTGAAGCCATGCTAGATGGATGACGATGCGTAACGTAAATGGGACGTACTTACGCACACAGATCGATGCGATCGTGACTGATTTGGAAGGGATAAACATGGTATTAGCCAACAAGCTGAATATCACCAACCAGGTTGAACTCGGGCGGGCCGAGGAAAAAATCAGCAAGCAGAAAGCCAAGCAGCTTTTTGATACCGAGGAAATCAACAAAACTGAGGTTGGCACATTTGTGGGGCTGGCGCAGATTCATCGAATCCTGTTCGAAGACATTTATGACTTTGCAGGAAAAATCCGCGAGGTGAATCTTGCCAAGGGCCATTTCCGCTTTGCGCCGCTGATGTATTTGAAGCAATCACTGGAACATATCGATGGTATGGCGCAAGGCAGCTTCGATGAAATCATCGAAAAATATGTTGAGATGAACATTGCCCATCCCTTCAGGGAGGGGAACGGACGCGCAACGCGCATCTGGCTGGATGTCATGCTAAAAACGAACATTGGGCAGGTGATCGATTGGAATCTGGTGGATAAGGAAGCCTACCTGTCTGCCATGGAACGCAGCGTGGTGAAAGATATTGAAATCAAGCAACTCCTGAAGTCTGCCCTGACCGATAAAATACACGACCGTGAAACCTTCATGAAGGGCATTGATGTCAGCTATTACTATGAAGGTTATAGCGAATTTAGAACCAAGGATTTGTAATGAGCACATTTTCATACTCCCAATCATAAGGAGCCATACCACATGCCAACAGCCTTTCTATTCCCCGGTCAGGGTTCGCAACAGGTGGGAATGGGCAAAGCCCTCCACGACACGTTTCAGGATGCCAGAGACGTGTTTCAGGAAGTGGACGAAACCCTGAAAATCAGCCTCTCGCGGATGATGTTTGAAGGCCCGGCAGAGGACCTCACCCTCACCGCCAACGCGCAACCGGCGATCATGGCCGTGTCGCTCGCCGCGATGCGGGTGTTGCAGAAACAGGGGGGGGTGAAACTCCCCGGTGCGGCGCAGTGGGTGGCGGGGCATTCGTTGGGAGAATATGCGGCGCTGGCGGCAAGCGGGAGTTTCAGCCTGCACGATACCACCTGGTTGCTGCGCACCCGTGGCGAAGCGATGCAATCCGCCGTGCCGGTGGGAATCGGCAGCATGGCGGCGATTCTGGGGCTGGATCTGCCGGAGGTAGAGGCGATTGTACAGGAAGCCGCGCAGGGCGAAGTCTGCGTCTGCGCCAATGATAACAGCAGCGGGCAGGTGGTCATCAGTGGCCACAAAGCCGCCGTAGAACGTGCCATGGAACTGGCGAAGGCGAAGGGCGCCAAACGTGCCCTGCCGCTGGCGGTGAGCGCCCCCTTTCATTGCCCGCTCATGCAACCGGCGGCGGAGATTATGCGTCAGGCGCTCGCCACGGTGATGATCCGCCCGCCGCTCTCCCCTTGCATCGCCAATGTGACGGCGCAACCGGTGACCGACGCCGAAACCATCCGGCGATTGCTGGTGGAGCAAGTAACGGGCATGGTGCGCTGGCGCGAAACGATGCAGTTTTTCGCCGAGGCAGGTGTGGATACCGTGGTGGAACTGGGTGCAGGTGCGGTGCTGACGGGACTCGCCAAACGGGCGATTGACGGCGTGCGCACCGTGAATCTGCACACCCCGCAGGAGATTGAAGCATTTTTGGAGGTACCAGCCCATGTTTAATCTGACAGGCAAAACGGCGCTCGTTACCGGCGCATCGGGCGGCATTGGTGCGGCGATCGCCACCGCACTGCACGCGCAAGGCGCATCCGTGGTGCTTTCCGGCACGCGGGAAGAACCCTTGCGCGCCCTGCAATCCACGCTTGGCGACCGCGCCTTTGTGGAATTGTGCAACCTCAGCGATCTGGACGGGCTGGAAGGCTTTGTGGAAAAAGCTTCTGCCCATACTGGCGCACTGGATATTCTGGTGTGCAATGCGGGCATCACGCGGGACGATCTGGTGCTGCGAATGAAGCGCGAAGCCTGGCAATCGGTGATTGATGTCAACCTCACCGCGACCTTTCTGCTCAACCGCGCCGTGCTGAAAGGCATGATGAAACGCCGCTTCGGACGCATCATCAACATCGCCTCGGTGGTGGGGGTGATGGGCAATCCCGGACAGGCGAATTATGTTGCCTCCAAAGCGGGGATGATCGGCATGTCGAAATCGCTGGCGATGGAAGTGGCGAGCCGCGGCATTACGGTAAATTGCGTGGCCCCCGGCTTCATTGATACCGCCATGACGCAATCCCTGAACGACGAGCAGAAGGAACGCATCGCGGTGAATATCCCCATGCAGGCCTTTGGCTCACCGGAGGATATCGCATCGGGCGTGCTCTACCTAGCGAGCGAGGAAGCCCGCTACGTCACCGCCCAGACGCTGCATATTAATGGCGGGTTGTTGCGGCCATAACATCAAAGGATACCTATATGAAACCCCTCCTCCTCTCCCTGCTCATCGCCTGCGCACCGCTTGCGGCACTGGCCGATAGCCCGCGTGTGCTTTCCGTCACCGGGGAGGCGGAGATGCGTGCCGTGCCCGATCAGGTGAATCTGTCGCTTTCGGCCGTGAGCGAAGGGCCAGTGCTGCTGAAGGTGAAGGCCGCTAATGACCAGAAAATCGCCAAATTGCTGGCGATCACTCAAAAACTGGGAATCCCCAAAGAGGATATCAAAACCCTCTATGCCAATATTCAGCCCACCTATCGCTATGTCAACGAAACCCAAACGCAGGTGCGAAACGGGTATAACGTCACCAACACCATCGACATCACCCTGCGCAAGCCGGGATTGCTGGGGGCGCTGATGGAGCAGGCGCTCGCCGCCGGGATCGACCGCGTGGACGGGGTGAATTTCAGCCTTGCCGACGATAAACCACTCAAAACACAAGTGCTGGTGAAGGCGCTCGGCAATGCCCGTATGAAGGCCGAGAAAATGGCCGCCGCCATGGGAGAAACGCTGGGGCAACCGCTGATGGTGAGTGAAGGCGCAGTCGCGCCCGTCTTTCCGCAACCCCAGCCGATGATGGATATGGCGGTCAATAAAATGTCCATGAATGCTTCGGTTAATGCAGAATCCACCCCCGGAGGGATGATCCATGTCGGACAAACGGTGTCTGTTTCGTATGCACTAAAGTAATCAAACCGTCATAAAGCTGTAATCTTTTGGCGGTAAGGTGAAAGCATGATGACAAACGATCTTTCGACCGACCTCCAGAATGCCGTGGTTTCGCACATGGTGCCCGCGGCCCATCGCAACAGCGCGACGATGCAGCAGCGCCATTACGCGACGCTGCTGGCCCGTCTGGCGCAAACCTGCGGCGTGGTGGGATATGACCCCGCCCGTGCGTTTGAAACAGAGGTGACGAGCCGCCGCGCCCGTGGGCTGTCGAGCGCGATCAGCGATGCCGAGCAATCGCTGGAGTTGATGGAGCAATTTAGCCGTGAAGCCGCCCGCTACCATCGCGTAACGGGGCTGGATCACCCGGTGCCAATGGTACTGGATGCCGACGCCCACCGGTTGATGGATAATGATGAGCTGGCGGAATCGGTGGTGAAAGTACGCGCACGCACCGCCTTCATTGAGGCTTCGGCCAAGGATGCATTTTTGAACGCCAAGCCGCTGAAGGCTTCGGAAATCGAAGCGCTGGCCAGTTACGCCAATGGGCGGGCCTATCAGAAACTGGAAAAAGAAACCGAAGCGCTGATTTCCACCTGGCGCGGCTCCGCCTATGAGCATGGTGAGCGTCAGGCCCAGATCACCTGGGCACCTTATGTCTGGGCCGAAATGGGCAGTCACACCCACACGCTCGCCGTGCCGGAAGGGTTCTCGCAGGATAGCGACGATGTGCGCGATCTGCTGGTGCATGTGCGTCAAACCGCGATGCAGGATAACGCCAAGGCGGCAGGCGATGCCCCCAGCTTCGTGCTGATGAAAAACAAAGACTATGTGGTGGTGGGAATGCTCGCCGCCCACGGCGCACTGGACAGCGAGGAAGGCGACGCCCAGTACCGTGACAATCAGGGTTTTTATGCCTATGTGGCCAAGCACCCCGTGTTTCCGGATCAGATTCCGCTGCCGAATAAAAAAGACTTTGCACCGCTGTTTGAATCCTATGTGCAGCCCTGCCTGGAAGGCAAGGACGCGACCACGGAGGTCACCCAGTTTGAAGCCAGTATCGACGGCATGGGTGCCGACATGATTCAAAGCCAGCCGCGCAGCATGGAACATCGCGCCAACCGTCTGGTGGTGTTCCCCGTCGCCGAACAGATGGTGGCGTGGATTCAGGCTGCCAAGCAGCGGTTAAAGGTGTTTTTTGTCACCCATATGAATCTGGAGAAAATCCAGAGCCTGTTGCACACCCCCTCCGCCGGAGTGGATGTCGCCACCTGCGCCGAAGTGCGTCGCCTTCAGGTGAAACGCTATGTGGAGCAGATTGCCGCGATGACGAACCTCAAGGCGCTCTCGCAGCAAGCCGCCAAGGTGACGGGTCGGGCGTAGGCCTCTCTGTCGTTTCGATTCAGTCAGAATACCCGGAAGAAAAATCGGCAGGGTTAACTCCTGCCGCTTCCTCTTGTTTGCTGTTCTACTTTTCTCCAGTGATCTGCGTGTTGAGGTGCGTTGGATAAGGAGCGTTCCACATGCCCTCCCTTATCGCAGTAGGGGCGATTAACGAACTCTTCCGGGAAGTCAAACTCCTCATCCCCCCCCCCCATTTGGTTACGTATTTGCTGGTCTCTTTGGTTCTTGTTCATATGGCCCTCGAATGATATTAAACCCTCCCACATGGTACCGTGCATTTATGACAGATAAATGAATAGCCTAATCTTATATCGCCATCGGCAATTTTATTGCAATCCGTGCGCTCCTGAGCTATCGCCCGTGGCATAAACGGAGTGTTAGCCATGCAACCTAC
>JBIPLF010000081.1:0-2559 GCA_044368015.1 Rickettsiales bacterium | reverse complement strand
ACATTGATGGTGGATTAATGAATAACTATCCCATTAGTTTGTTCGATGATTCTTTAGAAAATACTATTGGTATTTATTTATCCGATGAAGAAGAATCGACCAATATTAACAATTTGGAAACTTATTTTATATCAGTTGTACAATCGTTGGCGAAAGGATTTGCGAACGCATTGATCGCCAAATATGAACATCGCACTGTTCGATTGTCTTTGCGAAATGCAGGACTATTGGATTTCAGTATTACTGCTGAAAAAAAACATGAAATATATAAACACGGGTATGATTATATGAAAAAATTTATAGAAAACAAATATGAAATAAAATAATTACACAAAAATTATGCGGTGATATAAACAAATCATTAATATAAAATATTTATATAATGAATAATAAAAATATACCATTGACAACCACAGATATGGAAGTTAATTGTTTTGCCAATAATGAAAAATTAGTGGCATCCGATGAAAGAATTTTATTCAATAAAGATGATTATTACGATAATGATAATGAAGATTATGCTCTTGATGTTGAAGCTGAACAGTATGTGAAACCAAATGTTTTTCAAACAAACAACACAACAAAAATAAACAACGATGAAAAAAAACAATCAGACAAAAAAATATTCAGTGAAAAAAATAATACATATTCATCAGAAACGGACACAAAAGAAAATATGCAAAAAAATACTGATGATGATGATCCCAATGATGAATCAAAATGGACACATGAAGAATTAATGTTGCGTAAATTAGATATGCTTAAAAAATTAGGCGAATTGAAAGAACGTGGCGTCAAAATTTCAACAAATTATACACTAAATCATGATTATAAAACAATGAAAATGGAATATGAATTACACACAAGTATTCGATCGAAACGACAAGCATTGAATTTTATGGGAAATTGTTTGGTTTGCTTGATAAAAGGTGTTGAATTAGTAAATGATAATGTAAATCCATGGGATTTGAAATTTGATGGTAAATGGTCAGAAAAAGTAGCAACAGAAATGTCCGATTATTATGAAATTTTAGGTGAAATTTATGAAAAGTATACAACTCCAGGAAAAGCAATAGCTCCTGAATTGCGCTTGCTTGTATCATTGTTGGGCGGAGCTGGAAGTATTATCATTACAAAAGGTATTGCAAATATGACGCATAGTGCCGACGATTTGGAAAAAAATCCAGATAAATTTAGAGAAATTCAAAAAAATGTTAACCAACAAAATCATCAAAAAATGAATGATCATTGGCAAAAAGAACATAACATAGCCAATGAAAGAATGAATAATATTGAAACAATGAAACAACATAAAAAAGAGTTTGATATGATGAACGATGATAATGTCAAAAAACAAAATGAAAAACATTTTAACTCGATGATCTTAAGTGACGCAAGATCCGCAAATTCAAAAAAAAAATCGCAAAATCAATATAGCAATCGTGAAGATAATCAAAATAAACAAAACATAATTAATATTGATCCAAACATGGTCACAAATATGATCAGACAACAACAATACATGCAACAAAAAAAAACTTCAATGTATAATGAAATGGCTAATCTTGCTAATGTGCAAAAAATGCTTGATGATATCGAACAAGAAGAAAATGATATTATGAGTAATGCTGATACAATATCATCCAAAAAAAGTATTGTAAAAAAACAACCGGAACAATCACAAAAATATAAAAAATACAACAATGATAGTGATGATGATGTTACATCTATTGCAAGCTCAGCAATAAGTTTTAAGAATCCAAATAGAGACAAAATATTGGGCAGAAAAAGTGATGAATCAAGTGTGAAACAACATGAAATTTTAGATAGAAACACAGCCGAAAAAATGATTGATGAAATGAATAAAGAACAAAAAAAGAAAAACACCAAAAAACAACCAGCAAAAAGTAGATGATTTATATTTACATATAAATTATTTGTAAAAAAAAAAAAATGAAATAAATTTCTTTTCTTTATGTGTATTTGCAACTAACATAAAGAGAAAACACAAATTAATTAATTAATGCCTAAAAAAATTGTTAAAAAAACAGATGAAAATGACAGTGATAATTTTATGGATGAATTTATTGAAACTCCAAAATTATTTGCTGAAAAAAAAAAAAACTTAAAGGATGATAAATGTGATGAAGAAATTAATGATAAAGATTTAAAAAAAACAGATGTTAACAATTTAGAATTGCAAAATTTAATAAAAAAACGTGGACGTCCAAGAAAAATAATATCACCGAGACAAATTGTTAAAGCTGCAAAACAACCAAAATTAACAACACAAGAGTTAGACTCCATTCACGAATCTAACTCCATCATCTTACGATTACCAAAATACAGTGACGAAAATCTTTCGGATGATAAATCAATCATTAAAGATAACGAAAACAACACAGACAATTATGCATATAATGATAATGATGATACAAAAATATCAGCAAGTGACACCAACAATAAAAATGCCTTGAGAATGCATTTGTCAGACGAAGAACTGAGCGACAATGATGAATTATTAAAAATAGAGTTAAAAAAAAAAAATGCTGAAATAAA
>JBIPLF010000083.1:0-2608 GCA_044368015.1 Rickettsiales bacterium | reverse complement strand
CGTTCATGGGGATCTATGACCTCTGGGTCGAGCGGGCCGACCGCCTGCACTTTGAGTCATTCCGTGTCTTTTACACGCTGCGCTCCAAAGCGTGGGACGTGGATGGCACGGAAATGAGGATCGTTCCCGACGCCGAGATTGATGCGTTTTATACGAGTTACTTGACGGCCATGCGCGCTGCGTTTTGCACGCACAAAGAGGCGATCCTCGAGTTTGGGTCGTATCGGAACGCCCTCGTCGAGCTGCGCGCACTGGTCGAGTTGGCTTTCCTGATGTACGTAACCGGCTCTGGTGACGCCAAGAGGGCCGGGAGGCTGCTCGGATTGCTCGAGTAGCATCACAGTAGGCCCGCGAGCGGATTGTATCCCGTCACGCCATAAATGATCCCGAGAACAATTGCCGTGATTGCAATTGCGTAAACCGCCGCCATGGTGACTTGCCTTACAAACGTTTCCCCCGCGACGGACAGTGCTCCTCGCGTGCACGTCCACAGACCAGTCGCGATCCATTTGATGCACTCCCATAAGAGTGCGCACGTCGAACGGAGCGACTTTTCGCAGCACTCGCACACGCGCTGTCCCCACTGTCGTTTGCCACAGCACGCGCAGCAGTTGGTATTGTAAAGTGTCGACCCTTCCGAGTCGTCGTCATCGAACAACGACGTTCCTTCGCCGCCTTCGCCCATTGCAACGTGTCGGGCCGTCCTATCCGCTCCATATATGAAGCGCCGCGCGGGTGGATGGCAACTCCAAATGGTGGACGCCGACGCGTACGCGTTTCGGCTGCCCGAAGTGTATGCCACGGCGTGCGCGACGTGCTACCTGCCGCTGGACGAGATTCGCATCACGGACGGCTGGCAGCGGCAGCGCGTGGCGGCGCCGCGCGGCAGCAACTCGCTCCACCACCGCGCGTGCGTCCTGGGCGTGCCATCGAGCCCGTACCGCGACTGTCCTGCGCGCGACGCCGAGTACGAATACGACCCCGACCTGGCGTGCACGTGCGGCGCGCCCGTGACGCGCGAAACGGCGCGGGCAGACCGTGCGTGCATCCTTGTCGCGCACCAGAACAAGGGGGTTGGCGATGGTGATAGGGGCATCGGGCCGCGCGTGCGACTCTACCACGAGCGCTGTGTGCTGGGTGGCGACCGACCCGTCCTCGAGCACTTGATCCCCGGCGGCGGTGGCTCGATTGAAAACCTGGCGGCACTGGCATTTGTGCACACGCGCGGCACCGAGACGCCGCTGTCCGAGTCGGCCATGCACGTGCTGGCGCCGGGCTATTCGCTGCGCGGCGTCCCCATCTTTGCGTGGGCCAAGAGCGCCGGCTCGCCCGAGCTCGACCGCGACAAGGGCGAGCGGTCCGCACGGTCGCGCTCCTACTACGAGGCCGCCCGAACGCTGCTCCCTCCCGACCTCGTCGGGCTCGGCGCGCGGCGGGTCGAGTCGGTCGGCGCCGAAGCGATGGGCACTCTGCTGCACCACGACGGGGCGTACGCGTACGTCGAGTGCAAGTACGACGGAAAGATGGCGGGTGTGTACCCCTTTGTCGCATCGGGCCCGGGCACCACTGGTTCCCCGAGCTATGGCGGCGGCGGCGGCGCGTCGGTCGGTCTGATTCGGCTTGCCAGTGGCGCATTCCTTGCTCCGCAGCGCTGGATCGACATGGTTGCCACCCTCCAGGCCGACGAGTGCCGACCCACGCATGGGCGAGCCTCGGTCCCGCGCCCGCTGCGGAAGGAGCGATCGAATCCAAAACCAAAAAAGTAAATAGGATAAGCGCGTGTATTCACTCGATTCAGGCGTCAACCTCGACACGGAACGCATTGTCGAGCAGCGGCATGTTGGCGCCAAAGGCCAGCATGGGCGTGTCGGCCAGCGCGCGGCAAATGTCGGTGTTGAGCGGCAGCGTCTTGAAGAACGTGTTCCACAGCATCGGGTAGCGCGCCACCGACACCTCGACCTCGCGCTCCTTGCCGTTGGGCTTGAGCTCGGTGCGCTTCTCCTGGACCACAAACGAGCCGGTCAGGTGGTCCATATTCAGGCGCCGGTTCTCCTTGGGTCCCGCCTTGGCCAGCGCGCGCTGCGCGTGCAGCAGGCTGCCCATGTTGCCGCAAATGCGCGTCAAGAGGTGCGACAGGCCCGCCGCCAGCGCCACGGTGGCCGTGTTGCGCAGAATCTGCGACGCCGACACGTGCGCGCGCAGAATCTCGCGCGTGGTCGACATGCTGACGCAAATCTTGAGGTGCGCGCGCGTCGCGCGGTCGCCGGTCGACAGCTCGGACAGGCGCTTCTTGTACTTGTCCTTGAGCTCCTTGAGGTTGGCGCCCTCGCGCGCCTTGTCCTCGGCGTACGCCTCGCGCAGCTTGGTCGCCAGTCCCTCGTTGATCTTGCGGAACTGCGTGTACAGCTTGATGGCGTGCGCCATCTCTTCGCGCAGGTCCTCGGTCTCGTCGCGCGCGTGCTCGTCCGTCTCCATGGCCGTGGCGTGCAGCTCGTGAACCGCCGCCTCCTTGGTCTTGGGGCGCGGAACCTCGCGGTACATGTGCGCGCGCACCGCGTCCGCAAACGCCTCGACAACCATCTTGGAGTTGATCACCACGCTCGCGGGG
>JBIPLF010000017.1:0-36215 GCA_044368015.1 Rickettsiales bacterium | reverse complement strand
GTTAAGCGTGACGGGATTTATCGCCATTCCGCTTCTGGGGTATGGCTTGTATGCGTATGGGTACCGCTAATGATCGGGTGGTTGAAAACACAATGGCGGGCATTGGGAAATAAGCGTGATGCATCTGCTGCTGTCACGGAATCCCCCGACTCAGTGGAAGGAGGGCGTCACACAATGCGCTGCGCAACAGTTGGAATCCTCGTGCAGGAGATGCTGGCTGCCATTGACAACGAAGAGGAAGGGGAAGGGTGAGAAAGGAGGTGGGGGACGGGGAAGTGGCCACCCGCCTCAATACATGAAGAAAGGAGGTTAAGGGGGGGTGTAGAACGCCGTCATGCAATGCAAAATTGCCAACATTTTTTTGCCTTCCATACACGGAATGGTTGAGATACAAACAACTGCCTTAAGATCGGTTGGAAACGCGAAGGGTAGAAGTAGGGATGTCAACATTCACCAATCTGCTTCGAAAATTCGGCCTTTACGTTGCCATCTTTGTGTTGGGGATGGTGGCCATTCCCGTGTTGGACGGCTGGGCGTTGCCCGACACCAACCCGATCGTAACACCGCGTGCGGTTCCTGCCTCCTATAAAGCGGCACAACTTCCTCATGTGGCAGACAAGGATCTAGCGTATATCCAGCTAGGGGGCTACGAGTATGCGATCCCTAAGCGGCATTTTAGCGGATTAATGCAGGAGCAGTGCAACTCATCCAGTGTACTCTTGCACTTTAAACCTTTAACGCATGACCAGTTCGCGCAACAGGAATGGCCGGATTTTCCCGCATTTAGTTCGCTTGAGGTGAATTCCATGCAACTAATGATCCAAACAAGCTTTCGCCCAGGCATTACCTCCCAAAAGGCACTAGAAAAGCAATTTGAACTTGATAGCAGGGGAGTGATTAGGCGTCCTGTTCCTTATCGTGATTTAAATCTATCTATTCCATTTAGAGAGGCAGAGTTAGACCGAAATATTAAGAAAGCTCATAACTATCAAGAGCATGTTTTTTCTTATTATGAAAAAGATATTCTGACAACCTACATAACCTGCAATCCCCTCGGTACAGAAAAGAATCCAAATTGTGCGCAACGTTTCATAATTGACGGTTCAATTGTAACTGTTGATTATGAGTTCCAATATCTTTACCTCTGGAAGGAAATTGAGTCGGGTTTCAAGCGGCTGATTGCGTCTTGGAGGCTTGGCCCTGTCCAAAAACGCCTGCCGCCCTGTTGCCAGACATTTGATTGCTTTGTATCCCTAAAAAAGGAGAAGTAGGCCATGCCTCAGATACTCACTGCCGCGGATATGGATCAACTTCAATCCTTTAAGAATCAGGGCGAATCAGGGCTTCTTGGCTACTATAGCTTCCTTGAAAGCAAGGGGTATAGCTATGCCACCCTTGCAAAGGGGGTGGTAACGGGGGATTCACCTTCCGGCGCCATCGCGCGGCAGTTTGCCAGCAATGTGGCGCAGATTACGGGGGCTGATACCAACGGGCTTTCCTATACCGAAATGACGCTTGTTTCCTAAACGTAAACACGCTATAAGGGCGCGGGATGGGAGATGACTGCATGAAGTTGTATCTTCGGAAATTGAGCCTTTACGTTGCCATCTTTGTGTTGGGGATGGTGGCGATTCCGGTGCTGCGCGTCTGGGGGCTAGAGGATGCTAAACCCGCCCGTGTGTCCCGTCAGGTGCCGCCACCCCCCTATAAAGCGCCTTTGTATCCCAACGTCGCACCGGAGGACATCGCCTATATCCAGCTGGGGGGATATGAGTATGCGATGCCTAAGCTCTATCTTGACCGTTCCTCCTGGGAAGAAAACTGCCATTCCAGCACGGCATTATTGCTCTTCAAGCCGCTGACCCACGACCAGTTCGCCCAACCGGTATGGCCGCCGCTGCCAAAGCATAATCCGCTGGAGGTGGGGGTTGTTAGCCTGTTGATGCACACGAATATTCATTCAAAGAAAGACCTGTATACTTTGTTGGAAGGCTATTTTGAATCCAGACGTTCGGGCTATAGCAACAAATATTACCAGCGCCCCGATCCTTTTTACGGGCTTACCCTGTTTGTCCCTCAGCAGGAAGGAGGGGTGGACGCGCAGCCCCCGGGTCAATACCGGAATTACCGGGATCATCTGTTGGCGTCCTACGACGACAAAGGCGTGTTGCGTTCGTTCCTCGCCTGTAGTCCTCCCGGCACCACCAAAAATCCTGGATGCAGCCATTATTTTGTGATAGGCGATGCGGAGATAAAGTTGCACTATAACTTGAAGTTTCTTTACCTTTGGAAGGAAATTGAGTCAGGTTTTACCCGGCTGATCCGTTCCTGGCAGCTTGGCCCCATCCAAACGCGGTTACCTCCCTGTTGCGAAGCGATAGAGTGTTTTATTCCCATGCCCAAGAAACCAAAGGAGAAATAGGCCATACCACAAATTCTGACCGCTGCGGATATGGCACAACTCTCTTCTTTTGCCAGTCAGGGCGAATCAGGGCTTCTTGGCTACTATAGCTTCCTTGAAAGCAAGGGGTATAGTTATGCTTCGCTCGCCAAGGGGGTGGTGACGGGCGACACGCCTTCCGGTGCTATTGCACGGCAGTTTGCCAGCAACGTGGCCCAGATTACGGGGGCTGATACCAACGGGCTTTCCTACACCGAAATGACCGCCATATCGGTAGCCTTGATGGAGGCCGATTTAGCAGCGCGTAGTGCTTGGATAATAGGACATAATGGCACCGATCTGGATTATCAGGCCGCCCGCGATTACCATGTGGACGTTTTTGACAATATAGGGCTTTCACCCACTGCCTGGACGCCCTTTGTGCCGCTGGAATATAGCGGGCTGAGCGCCGAGGGAAAACAGGAGGCGTGGGAATTTCTGGTTTCGCAGAGCGACGGGGGCGATGCGGAGTTTCTGCTGGGGCTGGGTGCCGGAGCGGCGACCTATGACGCGGCGGGGATTCCTCCTGCATTTATGCTTGCGTTTCCGAATTGGGGTATATATAAAGTGGCGGCATAGGAGGCCATATGCGTTTGTGGGGGCTTATCGCAGTGTTGATGCTGGCGGCAGCGGCCTGTGTACACGCGCCTGAAAACTGGGGCACCCCGTGGGACAAGTTCATCGGTCAGAAAGACGTCAAAGTCACCCTCACCAAAGACAAAGCGGGGAACGAAGTCCGAACGATCGACCTGCCCAGCGGCGTCAGCGCCACCCAAACCCGCAAGCCCGACGGAAACATCGAAACTCTGGAGATGGATAATAGCGGTCTGGGGGCGGTCATGTGTGCGTGGAGAATCACGATTATGATGCGTGAAGAAATCGTCTCTTGTCCAGAAGATAAGGCAAGGAAGCTGTTGCGAGTAGAAATGGACGCTGCCTTGGATAAATTCGAGGCATTTATCGTCACCAACAGCTTAACACCTCTTTCAAGGAACGATCTATTGATTTTGCGTCAAAAAGCAAATACGGAAGACGAAGCGTCTAGAGTGGTCAGAGGACACCCCAAAAAATGCCCTCCTCTTGCATTAGAGAAGGTTAGAAATACCGAAGAGATTTCTAAAGCCCTGCTCAGACCTATCGCTATAGCAAGACCACCTGTTATGAATCCCTGCCTTTAACTTATTGGGAAAGCGTGTGTATGGAAGAGCAATGGACGATTGAAGCTAAAAGTTTGGTGCTAATCGATGCTCCTGATTGGCTTCCCTTAGAAGATAAGGTTCATCTCTACTACGAAATCTGGAAACCAGATGGTACACGGTTTACCCAGATCAATGGGTATGCAACGGATCCGCAGGGGAAGATTAAAACGGTTGGATTCGATTCAGACTTTATCAAAGGATATATAGGTTACCCGCTGGACTCTACCACTATCTCCACCCAGACAAACCACCCTCACAATGGGTATGCAATATTTTCTGGCAGCGAAGCAGACATCATGCGGGCGCTTGATGCCGCGAAACAGGCCATCGCATGGTACAACTCTACGAATACACATTATCAGGCAAATCCAGATTCGATACATGGAAATAGTAACGTCGTGTGGTCGCTTGTGGGAGACGCGATAGCAACAGAAATTCCCATTTCTCAGGAAACCGTGCGCGCCATAGAAGAGGATAATCTGCTTGGTTCCGCACCGGGAGCGGGAAGGAATGTGCTCACCTCTGACGCGTGGAAATCGTTTCCTGTAGACGGACAACCGATTCTTACATTTGAGCCACTGAGCTATGAGTTGACCCAGATTTACCATCAATTTGGGGATATTGAGGCGGTATTGGTGGGTCAGGGTGTGGATGAGTTGGGGCGTGATTATCTGGAATGGTCGGCGGGGAACGGGATTCTCATCCGGCAATCCGGGAGTTTTGACCCAGCGACGAACCAGTTGATTGAAGTAGAACAAACCTGGTCGTACCCCTCATCTCTGGGCATCACGGTCAACACCCACACGGCGATCAACGCTGCCGGTGAGCGGACGGGATTGCCGGATATTCCGCCTGCATTTATGCTTGCGTTTCCGAATTGGGGAACATATAAAGTGGCGGCATAGGGGGGCCATATGCGGTTGTGGTTGGTAGTTCTTGCAGATACGATGTTGCTTGCAGTGTATCTTCTGTCTGCTACGGCATTCTATGCAACTAAAAATGTCTGTGGTTTCGATAATCCATTCCTGTGTTATTCGCTATTTCTATTTGTACTGACCGCTTCATCAACAGCCAACTCGGCAATTAATTTGGTATTGCGTTTCCGTGGTTTTGAACATTCTTTAATTGTCAAAAAATTATATATCTTTGCATTTCCTGCGTCTCTGTTGTTGTTTATATGGCTCTTTTTTATGGCTTGGTCGTAACATGCAGCTTTTAGCTAGAGAGTTCTTTGAAAAAAATATGCTCCGTGGGACTCGGCGGTGGGTATTTCTTATTGCTGTAGCAATGGATTTTGTGTTTTCTGGCATCTACATGATGATCGCAACGACGTTTTACACAGTGAAGAGCACATGCAGTGATTCAGGGCCTTGGTATGGTCGTTATTATGACAACACTCAGTGTTATCATGTGTTCTGCGTCGCATTCTTGCTACTTTATTCAATAAACACAATCATCAACATGACTATCCTTGAAGGAAGGAATCACATTTTCATGATCTTCTGCAAGGGGTTCTTGCTTTCCGTTCCAGTTTGCTTGTTCATTAATTATAGAATACATCCATAAATTGTGGGGGCTATTATGGCAAATCAAATCACAAAAATAATTTTCGATGGCTTGGAAGTCAAAGTACACTTTAATGATGGTCCTGTTGCCTCCTTCGTGGCTGTATCTGGCAATCCACTATACCAGAATCCAAGTTTTCAGAATATCCAAGACACAGGCCCTCTCCCAGAGGGGAAATATCACATCAATGTAGAAGATGTTGATTGGAGAGACGGGCCTGTTGAGGATGTTTTTTGGGGAGACGTTTGGGGAGATGTACGCGTCACGCTTATTCCTGATCCTTCCACAAACTTGATGGGACGCAGCGGTTTCTTTCTTCATGGGAGCTTGGCGTCTAATGGGTAATGACTCCTCTATCTTTAAGATTTTGGAGAACTCTGGAGCCGATACTATCGAAGTCATTGTTGATTGCAAGTGCTAACTCCTTGTGGACTGTAAGCGGATGAATATTGCAACGCTAATTGTTTCCATTGCAGACGTTATCGCATCATCGATGCGGTTTACGTTCACTTTGTTCGGCGTGATTTGGTCGTTTTACTATCTATCCAGCCTATTTATTAACTCAGATAGCGCGTATTATCTTTCATCAGAAATGATCGCCATTCCATTTTTTTATGTACTGATATTTTCTCCATATAGTTACCATCGCCTCAGGTCTCTGCATCTGAAGAATGAGCCACCTTCTGGTGGAAGGGGTTGTTTGAGAATGCCTGCTATAGCATATCATTGTATGCCGTTTGTAGTATTGCTGCTGCTGCTTTCTAGAATGTTCTAAACGCAAAGAAAGGTAAAATATATGGCTTTCGTTACCTATGATGAGTTATATCAAACTTCTGGTGAATGGGCTGATGCGTTTGGAATTTCTGGCCCAGACCACCCATCTTCTACTGCCGCAGATTCTCCTCGCGATGCATTTAGGCACGCTTTCTCAAACGCGATGTTGGTATTTAATACTCGCGATTCTCTTGATCCTGTACTTGATGCCCAAGGAGCTAATACCGTTGTAAAAACACTCGGGACAGTTTTTGAGATCATTTCTCGCTCAAATTATATGAATAATAAAGAGGGAAACTTATTTGGCATCAGTGATGCTAATATGGATCTATGGAACAATGCAAAAGGAAGAGAAGTTGGTCTACATGCCAACAGCGAAAGCGATATTGCATACCGTGTGAAGGCAATGCTCGACAATGGTGAGTTAATTACAAATCCTATGGCGTCAGGCGTTCCTGCCTACACGGACTGGGGATTGGCAAATATAGAGCTATATGGTCATTCGGTTGCAGCTATTAGGTCTGCCGTTGACAAATCCCTTATTACATTGGACACTAATTTCTCCGATGCTCTTGACTCATTTTCAAAAATACTGTCTCTTTCTTCTGAAAGTGGCGCCAAATTATTAAGCGGTAAAATATCAGATCTCGGCGCAATCCAGTTCATCGGTCTGAACGCCTCTCAACAAGTTGCAAGTATCCATAGTGTTTACTCTACCACTTACCTATCCGAGGTTGTGTCGCGGTTGGGCTGGACACAGGCAGATGGTTCGGTGAACTGGGAGGTGTTTGCGGGTTCTGCGCCGCAGAATGCGGGGCTTGGGGAGAGTTTGTCGCTGGATGGTGGTTTTTTACTGTCGCAGCCGGGGGATTTACTTCGGTTTTTAACGCCCGGTCAGGCGGAGGCATTGCGGGCTGGGACGCTTTCGACGGATACGCCGCTGCTTTCGCCGGATGATCTGTTCGGTAGCGTGGGTCAGGATGTGTTGATCGGCGGTGTGGAACGCGACCTGCTGCCCGTGCAGAGCACGCTAAACGCCGACGGTTCGCGCAGCATCGTGGCGCTATCGCCGCAGGGGGCCTGGGTAACGCAGACCCTTCCCGCGAGTGGCGCGGCCTATACGGAGAGCGTTTCCTACCCCTCTTCGCTGGGGATTACCACCACGGCGACCTATGATGCGGCGGGGATTCCTTCTGCATTTACGCTTGCGTTTCCGAATTGGGGTATATATAAAGTGGCAGCATAGGGAGGCGTATATGCGTTTATGGGGACTCATTGCGATATGCATGCTGGCGGCAGCGGCCTGCGTCCATGCGCCTGAAAACTGGGGCACCCCATGGGATAAATTTATCGGCCAGAAAGACGTCAAAGTCACCCTCACCAAAGACAAAGCGGGGAACGAAGTCCGAACGATCGACCTGCCCAGTGGCGTCAGCGCCACCCAAACCCGCAAACCGGACGGACAAATCGAAACCATGGCCATGGATGATAGCGGTCTAGGGGCGGTCATGTGTTTCTATCAGATATTAACCGTTCTTATGACCACGGCTGAAGTATGCCCGAATGTGGTGCCTCAAGATATGAAGCGGTTCATGTGGTCGACATTTGAGAAATATAATCACTTTATTTCTTCTAATAGCTTAGAAGAGGTTACATTGGATGTGCTGCAAGAAAGATTCGATCATAGTTTTATGGAAAAAAAATCTAGATTTTCTCTCTCGTCATTAAAAGATCAAAAAATGGCCTGTACTTCTGGAGACGCAGTAAAAATGTTGAGGATTTTTGCAGAAGAATATCGTAAAAATCCTAAAAAGCTGGAAGATGGGGTGCAAAAACATCTATCTGTCCCTAGGCCCCCAGTAACAAATGTATGCTTATAACACAGCCAGAGGAGGTACATCATGTCTGGTGAATGGACTATAGAGGTAAAGAAACTTCCTATCCCGGAACAACCATACCTTCCTACTCTCGGAGGGCATCTTTACGTGGAGATATGGAAACCGGATGGAACGCGTTTTACACAAAAAAACGGTTTAGCGAGCTGACATGCGTTTTTATGTACTCCTCCTGCTGGTTGTATTTGCTGGGTGCTCTACCCATACAGAGGAGGAGCGCCCCCAATCCCCGACCATTGGGTATATGTACGAGCAATGCAAATCCACTGTTGCGTTGGCGGAAAGCGGGCAGATGGAAGCATTCTGGCGCTCTCCCTGCGCGATCTACATACAGGCGATGCAGATAGGATACCGCGATACATTAGATAGAATTTTCGCTATTCAGGATAGTTCATATCATAAAATCCGTTTAAATAGATCCATTTCTGCCGCCAGAAAAGAGGTGTGCTCGAATAATTCTGGAGCATTAGATAAAATTAGTATTCTAAAGACGATCCAGCAATTTATTGGCATCTCTGTGGATTTCTTGTCAGGAGATAGAGATAAGGAAATGCTTGGGGTGACGATTGGGGTTTTTGCCTATGTGTACACACATAGCGAATGTGTGGAGAGGAAGAAGTTACCGGAGATATTGACTACGGAAGCACTTTATGCTGATTGTAGGTCGGGGTCGAATGAAAGATGTCTGGCGGTAGTCGATGGGATTTTAGCTGGGAAAAGCAGAGCATTGCTACAAATCGAGCCTTTTGTTCTGGAGGCAAGAACTGCCAAAGCAGAAGCGGCATATATTGATTGGTTGGGCAAACTGCTTATAAAAATTGGGCTGCACGGGGATTGCCCTGCAATTAACTCATCCAAATATACACATCAGGGAAATGATCCTCTTGATAATTATAGAGATAAAGTCGTGCAAATATTTATTAATAAGGTTGCTGGCTCTCATAGATTGACAATACCGCACTTAGGTGACGTCCCATTCTCTGGAATAGATATGATTGCTGATCTCAGCAGTGATATAGAAAGCATATGCGCCATACAGGAGGAAAGTGATGACTGATCAGTGGACGATTGAAGCGAAAGCCCTGCCTATCAAGAAACATATTCCCATCATTAACACTGATGTCACTATAGCCCATCATCTCTACTACGAAATCTGGAAACCCGATGGCACACGCTTTATGCAGATAAACGGCTTTCCCACTGGCCCAAACGGTGAAATTAAGACAGTAACTCTGATAGATAATATTGACTTTATCAACGGCTATATTGGCCCAACTCTTGACTCCACCACCATTGCGACGAAAGCCAACCACCCTCACAATGGATATGAGATATTCGCGGGCAGCGAAGCAGACATCATGCGGGCGGTGAATGCAGCTAAGCAGGCAATTGCTTGGTACAATAATCAAAATATATATTATCAGGCTATTCCAGATTCCAAGCATGGCAATAGCAACGTCGTGTGGTCGCTTGTGGGAGACGCGATAGCAACAGAAATTCCCATTTCTCAGGAAACCGTACGCGCCATAGAAGAAGATAATCTGCTTGGTTCCGCACCGGGAGCGGGAAGGAATGTGCTCACCTCTGACGCGTGGAAATCGTTTCCGGTGGATGGTCAGCCGGTGGTGACGTTTGAACCACTTAGCTACAAATTGACCGAGATTTACAAGCAGTTTGGGGATATGGAAGCGGTGTTGATCGACCGTGGGGTGGATGAGCTGGGGCGTGATTATCTGGAATGGTCGGCGGGGAACGGGATTCTCATCCGGCAATCCGGGAGTTTTGACCCAGCGACGAACCAGTTGATTGAAGTAGAACAAACCTGGTCGTACCCCTCATCTCTGGGTATTACGGTCAACACCCACACCGCGATCAACGCTGCGGGAGAGCCTACCGGATTGCCGGATGTCTCTTTTACGGTATCGGACATTTCCTACACGATGGGCCAAATTGGGGAGTTGTTTGGCTCTCAGGTTGCGGCGATATTTGGGCATGAGAATGCGTTTGCGCAAGTGGCGGAGCGGACGCTTGGGACGATTATCGGCGGAGAATTATTCCATCTGGTGGGGGATGCGGCGGAGTCGGTGCTGGGGAAGGTGCCCCTCCCGGCGGGTGCGCCTCAGATGAGTTTGCTGGAGTTGGCGACGGAGCAGGGACTCTCCGCCGCGGCGGATGAGGCGGTGAATATCGCGGAAGGTCAGGCGTATAATGTGCTGGCGAGTTTGATACTGGCGGAGTTGGCGGAGAAGCTGGGGATTGACGGGTTTGAGGGGCAGGTCTTCACGACGCTGGGTGGCACGCTGACCGGTCAGGTGATTGCCAATTTTGGGACGCTTGCCGGGAACGCGGCCAGGGGAGTGGATTTGCTAACCGGGATTGACAAGGCGGCAGTGACCTCCAGCTTTCTGAGTGCGGGGACGGCGCTGATTGGCTCCACGCTGGCGGATGAAGTGGTGAATATGGATAATCAGGGCGAGGCGCTGTGGGCCTCGGTGAATGGCTCGATCGGTGCAATGTTGGGGGCATCTACCGGTAACCCGGCACTTGCGGGTGTTGGTGCGTTTGCGGGCAAAGTGATCGGCTCGCTCCAATATGAGTTGTGGGATGCGATCACCGGGGGGTGGCTGACGGAATGGTTTGAGGGCAGCCCGTATCATATCATCCATGTGGGGGTGAACGAGGCGGGGACGGCGCTGATTTCGCTGGAGCATGAGGGGAGTTCCAGCGACACAACGGCAAGTTTGCGTGAGGGTACGCGCACGCTGACGGAACGGTATCTGGAGGCGGTGAACGGGGTGATTGAGGCGGTGGGCGGCACGCTCGATACCTCTGGTTTCACGGAGCTGGATCCGGTGGCGGAACCGGGCGTCTATAACCATGCCTATATTGCGTATCACCACAATCAGGATGATTACAAAGTGGTGATGGCGAATGATAACGACTTCGTCACCGCGAACGGCGATGGCGAGAAGCTGGTGCGGCTGGCGATTGAAAGCGAACTCAGCCGGTTGAAGTTCCATGGCGGGGATATGCTGAAAATCCGCGCGCTGGAAGCGTGGAAGGAGGAACTCTCCTCCCTGCAACCGGGGGCGTCGCTGAGCGTGTTGACGGCGTATCTCTCGGCGGCGGAGCAATATGGCAATTACCTGGATCACACGGAGGAAACCAACGCGCTGATGATGGCCGCGCCCGACAGCGCCTTCACGACCGGGTGGCTGGCGAATCTGATGCAGGCGGAAGGGCTGGGACTGAATCGCGACTATGTGGTGGGGTGGATCGCTGGTTCTGATGCGAACCCCAGCTGGGGAGCTGACACCCTCCGCACCGGCGACGGGAATGATCTGCTCTATGCTGATGACGGCGATGACAGCCTCGTCAGCCATGGAGGAGATGATACCCTGAACGGCGGCGCGGGCAACGATACGCTGCAAGCGGGTAACGATAACGACGTGTTGTGGGCCGAGGACGGCAACGACATCCTGCGCGGCGGGTCGGGTAACGATACGCTGAGTGGCGGCGCGGGCGCGGATCAACTGAACGGAGACGACGGCATCGACGCGGTGAGCTATGAAGGCTCTGTGACGGGCGTCACGGCACGTCTGGATGGCACGAGTGGCAGCGGCGGCGACGCGCAAGGCGACCGGTTGCACGGGATTGAGATCCTGATTGGTTCGATGCTGAACGATGCGCTCTATAATCATGAAGGCTCCGGCTCCCTGTTCGGTGGCGAGGGGAACGACAGCCTCTACGGTGATCACGCGGAAGACCAGCTGTACGGCGAAGATGGAGACGACGCACTGGATGGATCGGGTGGGGACGATCAGCTCTTTGGATGGACCGGTCGAGACACGTTAAGCGGTGGTGAGGGCAATGATGAGCTCTCCGGTGAGAACGGCAATGATAGTCTCGACGGCGGTACAGGGGATGATCGTCTGGTGGGCGATGATCCGGATAGCAGCGGCAACGATACCCTGAATGGCGGCGCGGGCCAGGATACCGGCGAAGGCGGCGGCGGAGCGGATCTGATCGATCTGGGCGACGGCGATGACACCGGCTATGGGGGGCTTGGGAACGACACGCTGCGCGGCGGACTGGGAGCGGACCTGCTCTACACCGACGAGGGCGCGGATGTAGCCGAAGGGGGCGACGGTGCGGACACACTCTTCGGCTGGTTCGGGAATGATACGCTCTCCGGCGATGCGGGTGACGACATCATGCTCGGCGATGAAGGGCGCGACAGCCTGACCGGCGGCGACGGGAACGATAAAATTTGGGCCGGGAAGGATCAAGACACGCTCTCAGGGGGGCTGGGGAACGATAGCCTCTATGCCGATGAATGGCATGATACCGTGTATGGCGGCGCGGGCAGCGACGAGATCTTCGGCTATGACGGGAATGATCTGCTGAATGGCGAGGATGGCGACGACATGCTCGCCGGAGAAGCCGGGAACGACACGCTCTATGGCGGCAGCGGCAACGACGTCCTCTACAGCGACGGCGAGGGCTTCTGGGGTTACGATGTCGCCTATGGCGGTGACGGGAACGACCTGATCAAACTGGGGCAGGATAACGATATCGGCCGCGGCGATGCCGGTAACGACACGCTCTTCGGCGAAGAGGGGCTGGATACGCTGTACGGCGGCGCAGGCGATGACTCCATCCAATCGGGCGAGAGTCACGATTCCGTTTATGGCGAGAGCGGTATGGACACGCTGCTCGGCTATGGCGGAGACGATGTACTGGATGGCGGGTTGGATGCCGACCTCCTCTATGGTCTGGAGGGGGCAGACAGCATGCTGGGTGGCGCAGGAAGCGATACGCTCTACGGTGATATCGGCGCGGACACCCTCAAAGGCGACGCCGATGACGATCTGCTCGATGGCTGGAAGGAAAACGATTCTCTGGAAGGCGGCGATGGCCACGACACGCTCGCGGGCGGCGACCATCACGACGTGCTGCTCGGAGGAAACGGGAACGATCTGCTCTATGGCGACCGACCTCCGGAAACCGATCCGCTGCCGGATGATCCGGCGGCGGTGCAGGCCCTGATTGCCAACAGCCCCGGCTATAGCAGCTGGGGTTTGTTGTATCAGGGGGAACAATACAACCTGGAGGCGATCAACGCCGCCCCGCACGAGATGCTGATTATCAATCCGGCGAAGAGCTCCCTCACCTACGAACCCGCGAGCGAAGTGCTGTGGCCGGCGGGTGAGGTGGCAGAAATGAAAGCCAGCGGCAAGACCATGATCGGTTATGTCAACATGGCGAAGATGGCAGGTACGCTCTCGCAGTGGGATCCCGCCTGGAGTATGACGGGACTGCCCAATGGCGGGCTGGTGGAAGGCGCGCCCGATTTTCTGGCGAAGGCCGAAAGCAGCACCACGATGCTCGTCAATTTCTGGGAGCAGGAGTGGAAAGACATTGTCTTCGCCCGCGTGGAGAGCATGATCGCGCAAGGGTTCGACGGTACGCTGCTCGACGACGTACTGGAATATTTTGTCCGCACACCGGACAATCTGACGGGTGACGCGCTGGCGCTGGCCATCTCTGCCAATGCAGGGGAAATGCGCGATTTTGTGCTGGAGGTGCGCGCCGTTGCCGATGCCGCGATCCTGGCGCGTGACGGGGTGCTGAATGCGGATAATCGCTTTCAACTGATTGTCAACGGCGCTCCTTATATTCTGGAGGACGCCGCGCTTGCTACCCATCCGGAGGTGGAAACCAATCCGGACGTCATCTTCTCCATCCCCGAGAATCTGGCCTATCTGGCCGCCATCGACGGGTTGCTGGCCGAGAATTACTTCTCGGAAGCGGGCGAGATGTTCGTGGATCAAATCCTGCGCGTGTTTGGTACGCATGATGTACCGCTCCTTTCCATCGATACCGATCAGGTCACCGAACAGCAACGGCTGGCCGTTTACCACGACGCCCTGCTCAAAGGGTTCATGCCCTATGCGACCGAAAATGCCTTGTATGACACGCTGAACGCGCCGTTCCTCGCCGATCTGGCCCACGCCGCGCCGATAGAGGGCAACGACACCCTCACCGGGGGTGCAGGCAATGATACGTTGCTGGGTGGCGGCGGGAACGATCTCCTCACCGGCGGCGAAGGGGCCGACATCCTGAATGGCGGAGCGGGAACGGACACCGCCTCCTATGCCGACTCCAGTGCGGCGATCACGCTGAACCTGATGACCGGCATCCATAGTGGCGGGTCGGTGATGGGGGATATTCTGGCGGAGATCGAAAAAATCATCGGCAGCAACTATGCCGACAGCCTCACGGGTGACGCGAGCGCCAATCAGCTCGACGGCGGGGCGGGGCATGATCTGCTCAGCGGAGCGGAGGGCCATGACAGTCTGGAAGGCGCGGGAGGCAACGATACCGTACTGGGAGGAGATGGCGACGACACGCTGCGGGGTGGAACCGACGGCAATGACTCGCTGGACGGCGGAGCCGGAAACGATTCGCTTGATGGTGGCTTATGGGGCGACACCCTCCTCGGTGGTATCGGAGATGACAGCATGGACGGCGGCAGCAGCACCGATAAGCTCTGGGGCGGCGACGGCAACGATACGCTGCTCGGCGGTATCGACGGGGTGGATAGCCTTTATGGCGAAGCAGGCGACGACGCGCTCGACGGTGGCACGGGCGGCGACACGATCGACGGCGGCACCGGCAACGATACCGTCCTCTATACGAGCTCCACCGCTGCCGTGCGGATCGATCTGGCGGCAGGCACCGCCACCGGTGGCTATGCGCTCGGCGATATCCTTGCAGCACTCGAACATATCCTCGGTTCCAGTTACAATGACACAATCACCGGTAGCAACGCCGCCAATGCACTGAACGGCGCGAGCGGAAACGACACCTTGCTGGGTGGTGCCGGGCATGACTCACTCATCGGCGGCGATGGGAATGACTCCCTCGATGGCGGCACCGGAAACGACCTCTTCTCCGGAGGTGCGGGCAACGATACCCTCCTGGGTGGTGCCGACGGCAACGACACCCTCGCCGGAGAGGACGGAAACGACTCGCTGGACGGCGGCATCTTCGCCGACCTGCTCGATGGTGGCAGCGGCGCGGATACGCTGCTCGGCAGCGACGGAGCCGATACCATCATCGGTGGCGAGGGCAACGACCTCCTCCTCGGCGGCACCGGGCATGACAGCCTGCTGGGCGGCGCAGGCGACGACACACTCGACGGCGCAACCGGCAGCGATACGATCGACGGTGGCGAAGGGCAGGACACGCTCACCTACGCCGCTTCCACCGCCTCCGTCAGCATCAACCTCACCACACCATCGGCCAGCGGCGGCATTGCGGCGGGCGACGTGCTAAGCGGCATCGAACATCTCGTCGGCTCCGCCTATCACGACACCTTACGCGGCGACGCCAATGCCAACCTCCTTCAGGGGGGCAGCGGTGCGGATACCCTCACCGGGGCCGCAGGCGCGGACCTCTTCGCCTACCGCAGCCTTACCGACTCCACCGACGCCGCCCGCGACCGCATCGCCGACTTCACCCAAGGCACCGACCGCATCGACCTCGCCGGACTCGGCCTCTCCTTTGCCACCCTTGCCATCTCCTCCGCCGCAGGCGTCACCACCCTCGACCACACATCCTCAACCTTCAATCTGCAGCTAACCGGCGTCATCGCACTCACCGCCGATGACTTCGTGTGGTAGGGGGGGCGTCGTAGGGGCGTCAGCCCGTGCATGGGCCGTAAACAGAACGAATCTGTCATTTGCGACAGCAGGCGGAACCGATGTATAGGAATGTGACATGAGCCGCCCCACTGCGCCAACGGAAGCCTGTGGTCATTCCGCGATAACGGCCCGATGAGAAACGGAAAGCCCTCTAATCGCGTGAGGAGCAGAAAACCTAAGGTTTTTCTTATCACCAAAAACCGCCCGAAAAACAGTTTCCGAAAATACATGGCGGCACGATATACGCCAAACTCATAAAGTTTCTCTCGTGGAAACCTGAAGTAGCCAGAAGAAATCCCAAAGATTTTAGATTCTGTAATTAACTCATATTTTTCTTCGCTTCTCCTAACTCAATCCTCGCCGGACGGCCATGCTTGGTTAGGAGGTGTAGTAGATGCCCACCATTAAGAAGTGTGATCGGCTTGTCTTTGGCGAAGGTATAAGCATCTGGACCATAGTCAGAGGTAGTAATCAGGATGCCTTTATTAGCGCCTTCATTCATGACCGTGCCGTATAAGTCGCGTACAGCAGAAACACCAACCGTGTTATTATATCGCTTGGCCTGAACTACGATTTTCCCTCCGCGAATAGGGTCAGGATCGAAGATAACGGCATCTACGCCACCGTCCCGGCTTGACTGCGTAACTTTGACCTCGCCACCACCAGTTGCGAATTCTTTCTCAAAAATTTCCCTAACCAAATGTTCAAAGTCTTGCCAATCCATCATGGCGATATTAGTGGACTCTTTCAGTGTTTCTTCTACATCATAAGATGCAATAAACCGTTTGTCGCTTTTGTCCATCTGTACGATTGGCGCTATGGGCGTTAGGCTATGCAGCTTACTGCTACCCACACCTTTGAGATTCTTAAAACACACTTTCGAGTCAACATGCTCTAGGTTGATTTCAATGAATTCCTGCCGAGTAGTATGAATCGACAATACGCAGGAGTTAACTTCCTTGCCTGTGGCTGGGCTAATAAAATGCACCCACCCGTTAAAAACAACTGCATCTATGGCGTCTATTACATCTGACTCAAAAATTTCGTGGATAGTTCGCAGTGTTATATCGCAAAGCAGTTTGTCATAGATTTTATTCAACTGGCTTTCGGTCAGCTGCGATTCTTTGAAGTTGTCCTTGCTTTTAACATACGTTACGTCCTTCACCGTCGGTAGGATACCTATGTGCGGCAGAACATATTCAATGATAAGAGTCTTGTTTTCTGGGAGATACTCTAAATCATATTGTTGAGGGAAATAACCCGGGTACTGTGAACGAGCCAATACGATGTCGCAATATTCGCGGATAGCCTCGGAGTCTTTTGCAAGGTATCGTTCTTTGAACTCATCCAACGCCCGGTGGGTTGCTACCTGATTATCTTCAAACAGCTGCTTGCGCTGCTCCCATTCTCGCATTGCCACTGTGTGCCTAGCACGGATTGCATTATTCTTTTCTTCCGCTTTTTCCTTTTGAACCCGCCACTCCGCGTGGGCTGCTTTGTAAGTCTCTTCAGCCTTGGCAATCTTCTTTGCCTTGAGTGATTTGAACAAGAAATCGAGCAATCCCAATATAGGTGGAAAATCTGTCTCTTTGGGCTCATTTGGAATCTTTTCCAGCCTTGCCTGTATCGGCTCCGATTCAGGGAATGGAGAACGATCTTTTATTACCTCCCAATTAATCGCGTCATTTACGCCGACGGTGTGAAGCAACACCCCATCCAATGCTTGCAAGGCTTCCGTCGCGTCCTCCGAACGCTGCTTCGCTTCCTCTTTTTTGCTTTCGATACCGTACTGTTTTGCGATTTTTTCATTGCGGCCATTCTCTATGGCCTGCCGCCGATCCCACATGTCATTCCACTGTTGACGCTGGGCAACGGCTTTCTGTTCGACAACGTATTTATCGTTGCCTTTAATGTATCGGTATTTGCCCAGCCCTTCGTGTCTGACCTCAATATAATACATATAGCCTTCTAACCCCTAAACTTTTCTCTGGAGATAGCTGTGCACTTATTCCATCACGAGTGCACAGCCTCAGCGGAGGAAAACCTGTGCAAGAGAATTAAGCTAAGCCTAAAACTACTCCAATTTCAGGTTAAGCTACTCATTTTCAATCAGGATTACAAGAAATGATTAACCCGCTGATTAGCCTTCACAACACCTGGAAAACTTCAGGCTTCTCTAGGGTTTGCGTTACTTGCGAAGGCTTCTTCTTGCTTCTAGGGGCTGGCGGAGAGGGGGGGATTCGAACCCCCGATACCCTTGCGAGTATAACAGTTTTCGAGACTGCCGCATTCAACCGCTCTGCCACCTCTCCGTGCGTGCGGGATGGAGGTGTTGCTAGCCCATTTGCCTTGGGAACTCAAGCGCTATTGCGCAGGCGTTGCGGGCACCGGCTCAGAAGCGCTTCCCTCCTGAATGCCGTTCTGCTTGGCTTTGGCATCCTGAAGCCGGGTACGTTCCTCGGCTGCGTTCAGGGTTTCCTTGTCCTTTTTACTGCCCAGTGAGAACCAGTTTCGCTTGGCTTCCGTGGTGGTGTGCAGCTGATATTCCTGATCCAGCGTTTGGCGGATGCCGCTATCGGCGGTGGCGGCACCGGTTTTGCCGAGCAAGGCGGCATCGGCTCCCGTCATGGGCGTGGAAGTCGTGGTCCCTGCCGTAGCAGGTAACAGTAACGATTTGCCCTGCGCTGAGGCGGTATCCGCCGTATCGGCTACGCTATTTCCCGCATCCGATGGGGGACGAAGGCCGAATTCGGGTGGCACTTCCAGCGGCGGATGCGACACAACCGAATATTCATCCGGCGCTTTTTTGCTGAGGCCCAGACTGTCCTCCACATTCCCTCCACATGCGGAAAGGCTGAGGATCGCCGCTGTAGACACAATCATGTTACGCATGGTTAACTCCTTTGCGTGAGGCTTGCCATTCGGTTGCTATCAACACCAGCACTCCGCAAACAATCGCACTATCGGCGATGTTGAAGGCGGGCCAGTGATAGCGACCGAGATAAAAATCCAGAAAATCCACCACGGCTCCCAGTCGAACCCGGTCGATCATATTGCCCAGCGCGCCACCGATGACGGCCCCCATGGCCAGCACCTGCACCCGCGAGGTGACTGTAGCAAGCCACCGCCACAACACAAGGCTGATGACGATCGCCAGCAGCGAAAAGAGGATGCGGCTGACCTCTGGCATCTGGTTGAACAACCCGAAACTCACGCCGTAATTGGCGACTTTCACCAGATTAAACCCCGGGAAAACGGGTATGGCTCGCCAGGTGAGTTCCGGAAGTGACAGAATCCAGAGTTTACTTATCTGGTCGCTCACCAGAATCGGCAGCAGCATGGCAAGCGCCGTGCGACGGTTAGCAGCAGCAGGTAGCGGCATGGCAGTCCTCCTCATCGGCGGTTAACATGGCGGTTGCGGTTTGGCAATCCTGCGTGAGTTGTGCACGCATCGCCTCCAGCGACGCGAACCGTTGCTCGGAGCGAATCTTCCCCACCAGTTCTACCGCAATCCGCTCTCCATACAGGGAGGGGGAGGCGTTGAGCAGATGCACCTCCAGCAACGGCTGTGCGCTTGGAAAGTGCGGCCGCACTCCCAGATTCGCTACGGCTGGGTAGCTGATGCCCTGCCAGCGCATCCAGCAGGCATAGACGCCAAAGGCCGGGCGCAGCCACCGTGTGTGCCAATGCAGGTTGGCAGTGGGAAAACCTAGTTCGCGCCCTCGCTTGTCGCCTTGCATTACCTTGCCGGTGATGGTGTAGGGATGCCCCAGCAACCGTTCAGCCAGCGGAATATCTCCGGCGATTAATGCCTCCCGGATGCGCGAGGAGGAGCAGGCGGCGCCCTCCACCATCACGGGGGGAATGGCGCTATACCCCACCCCGGCTGCATCGCAGAGCTGTTGCAGCAGCGCGGCGTCTCCGCCCCGTCCTTTGCCGAAACGGAAATCCTCCCCTGTCACCAGATGCGATACCCTGCATTCTTCAAACAAAATGCGTCGCACAAAATCGGTGGCTTCCATCTGCGCGAGTGCAGCGTTGAACCGACGAATCCACAACTGATCGATCCCCAGTATCCCGGCCATCCGGTATTGCTCGCGTAATGGCATCAGGCGCATAGGCGGGGTATCCGGAACAAAAAAACGGCGCGGATGCGGGGCAAAACTCATCAGTACGGCATCGGTGGATCGTTCCCTGGCGCGCAGAATCGTTTCGCGCAGAATCGCCTGATGCCCCAGATGCAGCCCATCAAAATTACCCAGTGCCACCACCGGCTGTGAGGCATGCTTGGCCTTTTCAGAGGGCTGGCAATGCAGGCGATGCACGCTACTCCTCCACCGCCCGGAAACGCATAAAATCGAGCACCGTCGCGGAGATATAAATAGAGGAGTAAGTGCCAACCAGCACGCCAAACAGCATTGACAAGCTGAAGCTATAAAGCACCGGCCCGCCGAACATGGCGAGCGCCACCAGCGCCAGCAGGGTGGATCCACCGGTGAGGATGGTGCGCGAGAGGGTCTCGTTGATGCTCAGATCCAGCAACTCACTCAGCGGCAGTTTTTTGTAGCGGCGTAAATTCTCTCGGATACGGTCGTAAATCACCACCGAATCGTTGATGGAATAGCCAATAATGGTCAGCAACGCCGCCACAGAGGTCAGGTTGAATTCCAGCCCCGTGAGCGAAAAAAAACCCATCGTCAGCACGCTATCATGGAACAAGGCGAGGATACCGCCCACCCCGAACTGCCATTCAAACCGGAACCAGATATAGAGCAAAATCCCCGTGCAGGCGAGTGCCAGCGACAGGATCCCTCCGCGCAGCAATTCGCTGCCCACCTGCGGGCCGACATAATCAATTTTGCGATACTCCACCGGGGTGGCGAGTGTTTGGGTAAAGAGGTTCTTCACGCGGGTGATGACAACGTCCTGCTTGCCTTCCTCTGCCTGAAGGCGAATCATCACCGTATGCTGGCCGTTTTCCGGCAGTCCCACATCCTGAAGTGACACCTCGCCAAATTGCGGATCGGCGAGCAAGCCACGCAAGGTGGAAAGCGGTGCGGCGGTTTCGGAAACGCGGATTTCCATCACCAGCCCACCGCGGAAGTCGATGCCCAGATTCAACCCCTTCGTTGCCAGCAGCCCGAATGATCCCAGAATACAGAGCAGCGAGCAGATCAGGGCAGGCATTTTATAGCGCACAAAACGCAGTTTAGGAGTGGCGGGGATCAGGCGCAGGCACCAGGCCATAGGAGGGACTCCGTTCGGGAAAATACAAGATGCACATCCCCTAACACGAAGCGGGAGGCGTGACAAGCGGAGGCGGTTGTCATGAATTTGTCATCCCACTGATATATACATGCTGAAAATTGAAAGGAGGCACAGCATGAACGGCCAACAACAACCAGCACAAGAACAAGATGCGGTGCAGGCATCGCTCGATCTCACCCAGTTTGATGGAGATGAATTCTATCTCGGAGTGCTTGCTGGCGGGATCGATCCCCTGAGTCCTACTGGCGCAGGTCAACTTTTCGCACTGACTCAGGCTGCATCCCGTCCGGCAAAGATATTAGGGCAGCCAAAGAGTGGAGAAAAAGCCACCGCATAGGACGCATAAATTCGCTTGTGTGTGGCAGGCAAGCTGCCTAAAGTGCGCTTCCATGAATCTATCTATTCTACGCTTTTCAGCGGTTTTTCTGGTGATTTTCTGCCTGCTTTCGCGTGTTACGCTGGCGGCGGAAACGGTTTCCGATGTGGTGGTGGAGGGCAATCAGCGGTTGGAAACGACCACGGTGCTTTCCTATCTGGCTCTTGGCCCCGGCGACCCGATGGACGATGCCGCCATCAACAGCTCGGTGAAGCAGCTCTACGCGACGGAGCTGTTTGCTGACGTGCAGATCGTCCCTCAGGGATCGGTGCTGAAGGTGGTGGTGAAGGAAAACCCTGTCATCCACCAGATCGCCTTTGAGGGCAACGAAAGCCTGAAAGACGACGCATTGGAACGCGAAATTGCCCTCAAACCGCGCCGCACTTACACGCAAATGGCGGTGCAGGAGGATGTCAAACGCCTTCAGAAACTCTACCAGCGCGGCGGGCGTTTTTCTACGCAGATCGAGCCGAAAATCATTCCGCTGGAGCAAAACCGCGTGAATCTCGTGTTCGAGATCAAAGAGAGCGATGTCACCAAGGTCAAAAAAATCTATTTTATCGGTAACGAAGCCTATAGCGACGGCGCACTTACCCGTGTGGTGCGTACGGAGCCGCAACGCTGGTATAAATTCTTTTCCAGCGACGACACCTACGATCCCGACCGCCTGATGTACGATCAGGAATTGCTGCGTCGGCATTATGTGTCCAACGGGTACGCCGATTTTCAGGTCACCTCCGCCAATGTCGAGCTTTCGCCGGAGCAGGACGGGTTTTACGTCACCTTCTCGGTGAGTGAAGGACCCAAATACACGTTTGGCGTGGTGGATGTACGCAGTGCACTGCCCAACGTAAATCTGGATGAGATCAAAAAAACCATCACCACCGCACAGAGCGAGACCTTCAACGCTGAGCAGGTGGAGGAATCCATCGACGCCCTTACCAAAGAGCTGGGCGATCAGGGTTATGCGTTCGTCGCAGTGGACCCGCTGATGCAGAAAAACAGCACGGATAAAACCGTCAGTGTGATGTATGGTATCAAAGAAGGGCCGCGGGTATATGTGGAGCGGATTGATATCCACGGCAATGTCCGCACGCTGGACGAAGTGGTGCGCCGTGAGTTTCGCCTGAGTGAGGGCGATCCCTACAGTGCGACGAAACTCCAGCGTTCCGAGCAACGGATTCGCAATCTGGGATTCTTTGAGAAAGTTAAAATCTCCAACCGTCCGGGTACAGCGCCCGACCGCACGGTGATCGACGTGGAAGTGGAAGAACGTTCCACCGGGGAACTGACCTTCGGGGCCGGGTTTTCCACCGCCGATGGAGCGTTGGCCGATATCGGTATTCAGGAAAATAACCTGCTGGGAACGGGCAAACAGTTGAAAGCCGATGCCATGATCGCCACCGAGCGTCAGGACATCCAGCTCAGCTTCACCGAACCGTATTTTATGGGGCGCGACCTTTCTACCGGATTTGATATTTTCAAAACCACGCGGGATCTCCGCTCGGAAAGTTCATTTGATAAGGAAAGCGTTGGCGGCACCCTGCGTAGCGCCTACAGCCTTTCCGAGCATCTGCGCCATTCGCTGCGCTACACCTACCGGCAGGACGAGGTAACGGATGTCGATCCACTCGCTTCCCGCTTTATCCGTGATCAAAAGGGCAAATGGGCCAGCTCTCTGGTGGGCCACACCCTGCTTTACGATGAGCGCGACAACCGGTTTGACCCCACAGAAGGCTATTACATGCGCCTGTCTCAGGATGTCGCAGGCCTTGGGGGCGATGCCAAATACCTGCGCAACGAACTGGGAGCGGGCTATTATATCCCGATCAGCGATAACGACTGGGTGTTGCGCACCATCGCCAAGGCGGGTTATCTGGTGGATATGGGCGATGGCGGTGTGCGGATCAATGACCGCTTCTTCATCGGTAGCAACGATATTCGCGGATTCAATTCCGCCGGTATTGGCCCGCGTGACATTACCACCAAGGATGCGCTCGGTGGTAATATGTATTATGTCGGTACGCTGGAACTGGCCTTTCCGCTGGGGCTTCCCGATGATTACAACATCCGCGCCTCTGTGTTTACCGACGTTGGCAGCCTTTGGGATGTTGACCTGAGCGGTCCGGAAGTTGTAGATGAGAATAGCCTTCGTGCTTCGGCAGGGGTGGGTATCAGTTGGGGGTCGCCCTTTGGCCCAATCCGTATCGACTTTGCAGAAGCCTTCCAGAAGGAAGAGTATGACGAAACCGAGCTGATCCGTTTCAGTTTCGGCACCCGTTTTTAACCCGTTTTTTCTAAGGAGCTACTTATGAAACGCCTGTGTGTCGCCCTTGCCCTGACGCTGGCTTGGTGTGTGGCAACGTTTCCGTCCCTCTCCCATGCCGAGGCTCCCTCGCTTGCGTCGCAGGTTGCGGTGGTGAATCTGGAGGGGGTGCTGCGCGCCTCCAAAGCCTCGAAATCCATCCACTCGCAGATGGAAAAGCTACGCGATAGCTATCAGGGTGAAATCAGCAAGCAGGAAAAAGAGCTGCGCGAGAAAGACAAAGCGCTGGCAGATCAACGCGCTTCCCTTTCACCCGAAGCGTTTGAGCAGCAACGCCGTGAGTTTCAAACCAAAGTGACCGAAGTGCAGCGCAGCGTGCAAACCAAGCGTGCGCAACTGGACCGTGCCTATGCGAAGGCGCTGGCGCAGATCCAGAAAACCCTGTCGCAGATCATTGCCGACCTCGCCAAGGAGCGCAAATTGCAGATGGTGCTTCCGGCCAGCCAATTGCTGTATGCGGATGAAGGCTTCAACCTCTCCAAGGAAGTGCTGACCCGTCTGGATAGCAAACTGCCGGATGTAAAAGTCTCGGTGGAAGCGATTAAATAGCGCATCCCCTATCGTAGAGGGATACTCCATGCCTCTTTCGCTTACCCTTGCCATCGCCGGCTCCCTTGTGGGGCTGGCGTTGTGCGTTTGGGGGATTCGCCGCATCATCAGCCTCTCGCTGCAAAACCGCGATGACGCCATGCAGTTGCAGGCTGCCGCTTCACAGATAGCGCATCTGCAATCCATGCTGGAACAGGCGACGGGAGAGCGTAGCGCGCTTCAGGAAAAGCTGGAGCAACTGCAAACCGATAAGGAACGCTGGATGGCACGCCATGCCGAGGCGGAGAAAATCTCGGCTACGTTGCAGGAGCGTTTGCAGGATCAGGAAAAGCGGCTGGAAGACTGGGAGCGGCTGAAGCAGGAGAGCCTGCACATCACCAAAGCCTCGGTGCTGGAGGCCGGGCACGCCATTTCCAACAAACTGATCGAGGATCACAAGCGCGAGACCGAGGCGGCGCGCAAGGAAATGGAAACGCGCATTCAGCAAACAACCCATACCCTTTCGCAGCATTTCCAAACCATCACCCAGAGCGTGGGGGCGCTGCAAAGCGAGGCCTCCAAGCAGCAGCAACGCCTGGAAACCGTGTGGCAGGCGCTTTCCACCCCGGCGGGTGTGGGGCAGTTTACCGAATTGGGGCTGGAGAGTCTGCTCAAAGCCTGTGGGCTGGAAGCCGGACGCGATTACTGGTTGCAGTTTCATGTAGGGAATGAGGAAGGCGCCAATCTGCGCCCGGATGCGATTTTGTTTCTGCCCGACGACACGGTGCTGGTGATCGATTGTAAAGCCTCCAAGGCCCTGCTGGAACTGGCTTCTGCCGCAACGGTGGAAGATGAAGCGCTGGTGTTGCAACGGCTCAAAAAAACCATGCAGCAGCATTTGCAGGGGTTGACCCGTAAAGAATACCGCAAAACGGTGGAAACCGAACTCAAAAATGCCGGGCATGGCGGGCGGATTCGCCAGAGTTTGGGGGTGATGTACCTGCCCAACGAAGCGGCTATTGAGAAAATCCGCGCTGCCGATCCGGATTTCTCCACCCGTGCCCAACATGCAGGGATTACGCTGGCGGGACCGGCGACGCTCGCAGCCCTCCTCAGTTTTGCCTGCCTGAAAATCACCTTTCAGAAGCAAATGGATAATCAGGAAAAGATTGTTGAGGCGACCCGCCGCCTGCTGGATGGGTTGGGGCCGGTGCTGGAACATGCCGAGAAACTGGGTAAGGGCGTGCGTCAGGCGGCGGAAGCCTTTGATAAATTTGCGCGTTCGGCCAATAAATTCCTGCTGCCGCGTGCGCGGGATCTGGCGCAGTTGGGGGTGGAGTCCTCCCGCCACAAAACCCTGCCCGTGCGGCTGCCCGTTTGGCATGAGGACGCGCTGGTGGTTGACCAAACCGCTGAGAATGAGGATAGTGGCGGTGTGGTGGTAGCGCTGAAGGGGTAAGGGGTACCCCAAAAGCTACCCACGTCATTGCGAGCGACCAACGGGAGTGCGGCAATCCAGCAAATGGATAAGGACTGGATTGCCACGTCGGCTACGCCTCCTCGCAATGACGAAAAGGCAGAAAACACGACACCCCAAAGCGTACCAAGAGAAGGACTCCGCATGATCGAAGCACGTTTGAAACAACTGGGCATCACCCTCCCTGCCGTGGCCATTCCGGCCGCCAATTATGTACCCTATAAACGGGTGGGGAATCTGCTGGTGATTTCCGGTCAGTTACCGCTAAAAGACGGCGCGATGGCGCATAGCGGCAAAGCCACGCCCGCACGGTTGGAGGAAGCGCAGGCGGCCGCGAAGCTCTGTGCCATCAACCTGCTGGCGAATGTAGCGGCGGCCTGCGAAGGCGATTGGAGCCGGGTAGAAACCTGCGTGCGGCTAGGGGTGTTTGTGAATGCCGAATCAGGCTTCACCGACGCGCATAAAGTTGCCAATGGCGCATCGGATTTTATCGTCGAAGTACTGGGAGACGCTGGCAAACACGCCCGCGCTGCCGTTTCCGTAAGCGAACTACCCTTAGGCGCATTGGTGGAAGTGGATGGTATGTTCTGGTTGAAGTAGGAGAGAAACACGCATTCTCTCTATTTCTCCGCGAAGCCCCCCCCCTTTTGCCCTTGACAAAAACCGCGCACCTCCTTAGCAAGCGGAAGGTTTATCTGGAGTATGGAGCGCACATGAAACACACCTGTCCTCCGTCACTGAATGCGGCGCTTGTGTTAGCGGATGGGACAGTGTTTTTTGGGCGTGGAATTGGAGCGTTAGGCATCATTTCCGGCGAGCTGTGTTTCAATACGGGCATGACCGGGTATCAGGAAACCCTCACCGACCCCTCCTATTGCGATCAGATCATCACCTTCACCTTTCCGCATATTGGCAATGTGGGCGCAAACGCTGAGGACGCGGAATCCCGCGCGGTGTTCGCCTCCGGCCTGATCGTGCGCGAACCGATCACGCAGGCATCCAATTTCCGCACAGAGGAGGATTTCAGCGACTGGCTGATCCGCAACCGGGTGACGGGCATCAGCGGCGTGGACACGCGTCGCCTCACCCGGCTGATCCGTGACAAGGGCGTGCAAAATGCGGCGATTGGGTTTTATGCATCGGCCCAAGAGGTGGATATTCCCGCGCTTCTGCAAATCGCACAGGCTCGCCCGACGATGGAAGGCTGCGAGCTGGCGCAGAAGGTGACCTGTAAAGCGCCCTATCTGTGGAAGGAAGGGGTGTGGGAGAGTCGCCAGTTATCAGTTGCGAGTTGCCAGAAAAACGACTCCCAGACTAGCAACCGGCAACTGACAACTGACAACTCCTTGCACGTCATCGCCCTCGATTACGGCATCAAACGCAACATCCTGCGGCATCTGGTGTCGAACGGCTGTCGGGTGACGGTGGTGCCCGCCGACACTTCCGCAGAAACCATTCTTGCGCTGAATCCGGACGGGATTTTCCTCTCCAACGGCCCCGGCGACCCGGCGGCGACGGGGGTGTACGCCCTCCCCGTGCTCCGCACGCTGATCGACACCGGGCTTCCTATATTTGGCATTTGCTTAGGGCATCAATTGCTGGCGCTGGCGCTCGGCGGGCGCACTGCGAAAATGGACAAAGGCCACCGCGGCTGCAACCAGCCGGTGCAGGATACCCAAAGCGGCATCGTCGAGATCACCAGCCAGAATCACGGCTTTGTGGTGGTGGAAGATTCCCTCCCGCCGGAGGTGATCGTTTCCCACCGCTCGCTGTTTGATGGCTCGGTGGAAGGGCTTGCGGTGCGCGGCAAACCGATCTTCTCCGTCCAGCATCACCCGGAGGCCTCCCCCGGCCCCACCGAAGCCAGCCGCATGTTTGGCGAGTTTGTGGCGATGATGGAGGCACACAGGGTTCAGGATTCAGGAGCCAGAATTCAGAAAGTGGCGTTATGAGTTTCGATGCTTCCACATTCTTAGAACGATTCCCTACAAAAACACCTTTTGGTCAGTGGGTTCGAAAGACTCTGGGTAAACCTTCTTCTCCAGCAGAATGCCTGCTACTCGAATTGGGGGGGGGGGGCGGTAACATGGCACAATTGCTCGAACAACAAGGGTGGAAAGTCACCATGATGGATGCTGATGCCCAAATGGTACAGCGTGCGCGTGAGAATGGCGTCACAGCCCTGCACATGCCAGCTCAGGAAATTGCACTACACTTTGCCCCTGAAACATTCGATGCCGTGATCAGCAATGCTATGTTCCATTGGTTGGAGCCGCAGGCGATTGATTCCACATTGGCTGGTATAAATTACACGCTCAAACCAAAGGGACGTTTTGTTGCCGCATTCGCCGGAAAACATGCCCACGATTACAGTTTAGCTGCCTTACATAAGGCGGCGGCGAAGCACGGAGTCGATATCTCTGTGCCTTGGACATTGCTTGATACACAAGAAGTATCCTCTCTCCTTGAAAAGAATGACCTTGAGATAGAAGCGCTCGCAAGTCACGTGGTCACGGATCGCCCGTTTGTAGGAGGTGCCGAAGGCTTCTACCGCGCCTTTGCACCCTCCTTTGGCGTCCCGGCGGAAAAACTGGAAGCCGTCATCGCCGATGCGTTGGAGATATTGAAGGATTCCCCCCTCTACAACCCGGCAACCGATTCCTTCCCCCATTCCGACTATGTGCGGATTGAGCTTTCTACACGGAAGCAGGAGCGGAGAATGGAGCAAGATGACATACCCAGCACTTCACTTGCTGCCCTTGCCTATACCTCTTCCCGCCAACTGAACCCCGAACTCTGACAACTGAACTCTAATATGCCCAAACGTACCGACATCTCCTCCATCCTCATCATTGGCGCCGGGCCGATTGTCATCGGTCAGGCCTGCGAATTCGATTATTCCGGTACGCAGGCGGTGAAAACCCTGAAGGAGGAAGGCTACCGGGTGATTCTGGTGAATTCCAACCCGGCGACCATCATGACCGATCCGGAATTTGCCGATGCCACCTATGTAGAACCCATCACCCCGGAATTCGTGGCGCGGGTGATTGAGAAGGAACGCCCGGATGCACTCCTCCCCACCATGGGCGGGCAGACGGCGCTCAACTGCGCGGTGAAGCTGGCGGAATCCGGCGTGCTCAAAACATTCGGCGTGGAGATGATCGGTGCGCGGCTGGAAGCCATCCACATGGCCGAAAACCGTCAGCTTTTTAACGAAGCCATGGCGCGAATCGGGCTTTCGGTGGCGCGCAATACCATCGCCCATACGCTGGACGAAGCCGTGAAGGCGCTCGACCATACCGGGCTTCCGGCGATCATCCGGCCATCCTTCACGCTCGGCGGCGAGGGCGGCGGCATCGCCTATAACCGCGAGGAATTCGAGGAAATCGTGCGCCGTGGGCTGGACGCCTCCCCCACGCAGGAAATCCTCATCGACCAGTCATTGGTAGGCTGGAAAGAGTTCGAGATGGAAGTGGTGCGCGACCGCAAGGATAACTGCATCATCATCTGCTCCATTGAAAATGTCGACCCCATGGGCGTGCATACGGGCGATTCCATCACCGTCGCCCCGGCGCTGACGCTGACGGATAAGGAATACCAGATCATGCGGAACGCCTCGCTCGCGGTGTTGCGCGAGATCGGGGTGGATACCGGCGGCTCCAACGTGCAGTTCGCCATCAATCCTGAAAATGGCGAGATGGTGGTGATTGAAATGAACCCCCGCGTGTCACGCTCCTCGGCGCTCGCCTCCAAGGCAACCGGCTTCCCCATTGCCAAAGTCGCCGCCAAGCTCGCGGTGGGTTATACGCTGGACGAGTTGGAGAATGATATTGTGTCGCGGAATGCCCCCCACCTGAGGGGGGTAAACCCTCTCCCTCCGGGAGAGGGCAGGGTGAGGGATTCCACCCCGTCTGCTGATCACTCCCTCACCCCGGCCCTCTCCCGGAGGGAGAGGGAGACCACCGCCTCTCCTGATTCGGGCATTCTGACATCCTTCCGCATGCCCGCTTCCTTTGAGCCAACACTCGATTACATCGTCACCAAAATCCCGCGCTTTACCTTTGAAAAATTCCCCGGCACGGACGATACCCTCGGCAGTGCGATGAAATCCGTCGGCGAAGTGATGGCCATGGGCCGCAACTTCTGCGAGTCGCTACAAAAAGCCCTCACCTCCATGGAAACGGGCCTCACCGGACTCAACGAGATCGAGATTCCCGGCTTTGACCCCGCCACCGGTAATCTGGACGCGGTGCGCGCCGTGCTCTCACGCCCCACGCCCAAGCGGATCCTCTACATCGCGCAGGCCTTCCGGCTGGGGATGCCGTTGGCGGAAATCCAACGCATCACCCATTGGGATCCGTGGTTTTTACGCCAGATCAAACAGATTGTGGATGCGGAGGCGGAGATTCGGCGCAATCATAAGCCGCAGGAACTTGCTTACCTCGCCCTCAAAAAGCTCGGCTTCTCCGATGCACGGATCGCCGAGTTGCTGGAAACCTCGCAGGATGCCATCCGCGCAGCGCGCAAAGCAGCGGGGGTGACGCCCGTTTATAAGCGCGTGGATACCTGCGCCGCGGAGTTTGCATCCGATACTTCCTATTTCTACTCCGCCTATGAGGGCGACGGCGTCACCGAAGCCGAGTGCGAAGCCACCCCCAGCGACCGCAAAAAAGTGATGATCCTGGGCGGCGGGCCGAATCGCATCGGACAGGGAATCGAGTTTGATTATTGCTGCGTCCATGCCGCCTATGCGCTCAAAGCGCAAGGGCTTGAAACCATCATGGTGAATTGCAACCCGGAAACGGTTTCCACCGATTACGATACCTCCGACCGGCTCTATTTTGAACCGCTCACGCTGGAGCATGTGCTGAATATCGTGGATACGGAAACCCGTAACGGCACGCTACATGGCGTGATTGTACAGTTTGGCGGGCAAACACCGCTGAAACTCGCCCGTGGGCTGGAAGCCGCCGGAGTACCGATTCTGGGCACCACGCCAGACGCGATCGACCTCGCCGAAGACCGCGAGCGTTTCAAGGCATTGCTACAGGAGCTGGGCCTCAAGCAGCCGGAAAACGACATCTGCCATAACGAATCCGAGGTGCTGGAAAAAGCGGAGGCGATTGGCTACCCGGTAGTGGTGCGTCCCTCCTATGTGCTGGGCGGGCGAGCGATGCAGGTTGTGCGCGATGCCGCCACGCTCCGCAGCTATATCCGCGAGATTATCGAGATGTTCGGCGACGGGCCGATCCTGCTCGATAGCTATCTGCGCAACGCCATTGAGGTGGATGTGGATGCCATTTCCGACAGCACAGACGTGTATATCGCCGGTATCATGGAGCATATCGAGGAAGCGGGCATCCATTCCGGCGATTCCTGCTGCGTACTGCCCCCCTACTCTCTCACTCCCGCCATACTGGATGAGCTGGAACGCCAAACCGTCATCCTTGCCAAAGCACTGAAGGTGCGCGGACTCATGAATGTACAATACGCCATTCAAAATGGTGATGTGTATATTCTGGAGGTTAATCCCCGCGCTAGCCGCACCGTACCGTTTGTTGCCAAAGCCACCGGCGTGCCCGTGGCGAAGATCGCCGCGCAGGTGATGGCCGGTGAGTCATTAGTTGCCAGTTGCCAGTTGCCAGTCTTGCATCGCACAACTGACAACTCGCAACTGACAACTCGCAACTATAATTCTTTCCGCTCCCTCAACCTCCAGCATGTCGCCGTGAAGGAGGCCGTGTTCCCGTTCAAACGCTTCCCCGGAGTGGATACGATTCTGGGGCCGGAGATGAAATCCACTGGCGAATCCATGGGTATCGACCGCGATTTCGGCCTCGCCTTCGCCAAAGCCTTCATCGGTGGCGGCAGCCAAACGCCTCCCACGAAGGGTACGGTGTTCCTCTCGGTACGCGATAGCGACAAGGAACTGGCGGGCGATATCGCCGAACAATTGATCGAGATGGGGCTTCAGGTCATCGCCACCCGTGGCACGGCCTCCTATCTGGAATCGCGTGGGCTGGAGATCACCACCGTCAATAAAGTGCTGGAAGGCCGACCGCATATCGTAGACCTGCTGAAGGATAACAAAGTACAGTTGGTTATCAACACCACCGAAGGCGCCCAATCCATTGCCGATAGCTTCAGTATTCGCCGCACCGCATTGCTGAACAACATCCCCTACACGACGACGATTTCAGGTGCGCGAGCGCTGGTATTGGCGATTGCCGCGTTACAGGATAATGACAATGTAGACGTGATGCCGTTGCAGTGGTATGCGCCACCTTCTTTATTATAATTTGGAGTTACAAATGACGGGTACTTTTCAGGTATACGCTGTTCTGGGTGGGGTAACGAACGATGTTATAGGCAACGAAAGCAATTTGAATGTGGCTTTTGTTAACCCGAACGATCCAAGCGGCACCTCACGCCCTTATTTTGCTGGAGATCATGGTAACGACACTATCTACGGATATGCTGGAGATGACACCATTCAGGGGGGGGTGTCCGAGCTTTTAAATTTAGAGGGCATGATTCGCGATAGTTATGCATTGGATCCAGTGACGGGAGGAATTGGCGCACTTATTGGCGTATCCTACCAACCCTATACGGAAAACGATGATCCTCATATGGATGCAGAGGATGGCGCAGATATCATCCTATCCGGGGCTGGATCCGATGCTATTAGCGGTCAGGGTGGTAATGATGTTGTGTTTGCAGGAGATGATGCAGATTACGTATATGGCAATGATGGAATGGACACGCTGTACGGCGGAAACGGTAACGACTACCTCTATGGTGCAGGGGGAAATTATAAGTCGTATGATAATACCATGCGTGCGAGTGTTATTTACCCGTCTGCTATAGATGACGGTGCAGCCGATGTCGTTTTTGGTGGTTCTGGCAGTGATACTATCAATGTAGGCGCAGGCAACGACGCTGCCTTCGGCGATGCGGGCGCGGATGTGATGGTCGGCAGCGCAGGGAACGACATCCTCTACGGTGGCTACGGTTTTGGCGCAGCCCCGGCAGGTAGCACCTCCGACGCCGACGTTATTTACGGTGGCACCGGAAATGACATCATTTATTGCGATGCCGGAAATGACGTCATCATCGGCGAAGAAGGCGACGATTACATCTGGGATTACGGCGGAAGCAATGTGTTTGCCTATGCCCACGCCACTGACCGTTCCGGGAACGATACCATTGAAGGCTTTGAAGGCGCAGGCATCCTCGGCGGCGATTTAATCATGATCAACAGTACGCTGGGGCTTTCCGCCCAGCAGTTGGTGGATGCAACAACCTATGCCAATGGGCATGCCACCCTCCATTTTGGCAACAGCTCGGTTACCATTATGAATGTCGGCGACCACCACCTGATCGCAGACGACTTCCTGATTGGCCTGATTAGCTAAACCCATTGACGCACGGCCCTTGCAGGCGTATTTCGCATCCTATGCAGCATGGTTTTTCGCGTTTAGCATTCGGTGTTGTACGTTCGCTACCTTAAAAAATAACGGAGATTTATCATGCCCGGACTACCGCAGTTTCATCTTATCTCAGGCACCGAAGCAAGTGAGATGATCGGCACAAGCTCTAATCAGAGCATCTATTTTGACTCTCCTGATATCAGACACTACTATCTCCATACGGCTGCAGGACACGGAGCCGACACCATCTTCGGATATCAGGATAGTGAAACCATTTACGGTGGGATATCACTCGTCAATTATTATGGTGGCTACACCAATACCGACCCCTATATGGATTCTATGGATGGCGCAGATCTGATCTATGCCGGAGATGGGTGGGACCTCGTTGTTGGCGAAGGCGGAGATGATACGGTATGGGCTGCTGGCGGGGATGACACGGTGTACGGCACGGGTGGGTCCGATACCCTGTTCGGCGAGAGCGGCAATGACGTCCTCTATGGTGCGGGTGGTTATTATTACCCATCGGATATGGCCCCCCTCACCGCCGCACTGGATGACGGTGCCGCCGACGTCATTTTTGGCGGCTCTGGTAACGATGTCATCTACACAGGAGAGGGAAACGACGCAGCATTCGGCGATGCGGGCGCGGATGTGATGGTCGGCAGCGCAGGAAACGACACCCTCTATGGTGGATACGGATTCGGCGCGGCCCCGGCGGGTAGCACCTCCGACGCCGACGTCATTTACGGCGGAGACGGAAACGACATCATCTATTGCGACGCCGGGAATGACGTCGTGATTGGTGAGGGGGGCGACGATTTTCTTTGGGATTACGGTGGAAACAACGTGTTCGCCTATAAATATGCCATGACCTCAGGAAACGACACCATCCTTGGTTTTGAAGGCGCGGGCACCATGGGCGGGGATTACATCATGGTAGACACCTACATTCTGGACGACACACGGATAGGAGAATCGATCCCTATCTCTGCTCAGGAATTAATAGACGCCACCACGTATGAAAATGGCCATGCCACCATCCATTTCGGCAATAGCACGGTGACCATTCTGGGGGTAGGTGACCATCACCTGATCGCCGATGACTTTCTCATCGGCCTGATCAGCTAAACGGTGGATACGCGGCTCTTGTGGAACCAAGCCTATAGTCGGTGCTGACTGTTCGGCGCTTCGTGCGCATTGCGGTTGCACCTACAGCTTCCACCCCTGATGGATCGCCACCACGCCGTGATTCAGATTCTCGTGCCGCACCTGATAAAACCCCGCTTCCGTTAATTCGGTGGCGAAGGCAGATTGGGTAGGGAATTGCCGGATGCTCTCCACCAGATATTGATAGGAGGCAGCGTCGCCGGTGATCCATTTGCCCATGCGGGGGATCACCGCGAAGGAATAGCGGTCGTACAGCCCCTGCAACCATGGCAGGGTGAGCTGCGAAAACTCCATGCAGAAGAAGCGTCCGCCGGGTTTCAGCACGCGGTGGATTTCGGTCAATGCCTGCGCACGTTCCGTCACATTGCGGATGCCAAAGGCGATGGTGCAGGCGTGAAAATGATGATCGGGGAAGGGCAGCGTTTCCGCATTGCCGCACACCCAGCGGAAGGCGCCGTAATAGCCGGTGTCGATGGCTTTCTGCTTGCCGCTTTGCAGCATCGCCGGGTTGATGTCGCACAGGGTGATGCGTGCCTGCGCAGCGTTGAACAGCCCGCGTGCAATATCCCCCGTACCCCCTGCGAGGTCGAGGGCTTCCTCTCCCGCACGCGGTTTCACCCGTGCCACAAACTGGCGTTTCCACAGCCGGTGCAGCCCCAGACTCATCACATCGTTCATCAGGTCGTAGCGCCCTGCCACCGAGGCGAACACCTCACCCACGCGGGCGGTTTTTTCGCTGCGCGGTACGCGGGTGAAGCCAAAGTCGGTGGTATCTTGGGTGTTGGTCATGGTAGAGTCCTTTCACCATGAACTCACCTCGAATGCAACATGCCTGAATTACCGGAAGTAGAAACTGTCGTCGCGGGGATTCGCCCGCATCTGGTGGGAACCTGCATCACGGAAGTGGTGTTGCGTCGCGCGGATATCCGCCTGCCTATCCCTACCGATCTGCCGCAGCGGGTGGCGGGGCAGCGGGTGCTAGCGGTATCCCGCCGGGCCAAATATGTGCAGGTGGCGCTTGCCAATGGGTACACGCTGCTGGTGCATCTGGGGATGAGCGGCCGGTTGACCCTCTTGCCGCAGGACGGGTTCACCCCCCGCACGCACGACCATGTGCTGTGGCGGCTGGAAGACGGGATGCAACTGGTGTTCCATGATCCGCGCCGGTTTGGCGTGGTAACGGGGATGGATGCGTGGGAGGTCGCCAGCCATCCGTTGATCCGCCATCTGGGGCCGGAACCGTTGGGTGAGGCATGGGACGGCAAGGCGTTGCACCAGGCATTGCAGGGACGACGCGTGGCGATCAAGCAGGCGATCATGGATGCGCGTCTGGTGGTGGGGGTGGGGAATATCTACGCGTCTGAGACGTTGTTCCGCGCACGCATTCTGCCCGACCGGCCCGTGCAGAGCCTTTCCACTGCCGAGTGCCATGCATTGGTGGCGACCACCCAACAGGTCTTGCGTGAAGCGATTGCATCCGGAGGCTCGACCTTACGGGATTATGTGCGATCATCGGGCGATCCCGGCTATTTCCAGCATAAGTTTCAGGTGTATGGGCGCGAAGGGGAAGGATGCGTCGTGTGTGATTCTCCCGTGCAGCGCTTGGTGCAAGGCGGCAGGAGCAGCTTTTTCTGCGCCTCCTGCCAGCAATAGCGCGATACAATGCCTCGCCAGACGCTTCCGGCATTGACAGCAGGCGTTGCTTCTGCCATGGGAGTAGCCTTTCTTGCGGAGAGGTGGCCGAGCGGTTGAAGGCGCACGCCTGGAAAGTGTGTATACGGGCAACCGTATCGCGGGTTCGAATCCCGCCCTCTCCGCCATTTTATGCTGACAATGCGTTGATTTTGTTGATTATTTTTCCTTGCGGTTTTTCTTAACCCACAAATGAACCCGCAAATCGAAGAGCGGTTGCCGGTCAGCAGGCAGAGAGCATCACCCACAAGGTACAGGTTCCAGAACCCCCGGCGCGGGTGCTCCTCTCCGTCATCGCTAAGCATCCCCACGCAGTGCTGGACGCAACGCGGCGCGAGGTGATTACCCCTTTTCCCATCTATGAT
>JBIPLF010000071.1:0-2668 GCA_044368015.1 Rickettsiales bacterium | reverse complement strand
GTCGTATCGAGCTGGGCTTTCATTTTTTAGGTATACACTATCCGGGAACGCAAACCCCGGATAACACCAGGGTAGAGCAGGCAGTTGATCGAGAGGTTATTCAGGTTAGCATTGCGCAATATATGCCCTTATTGAGCAGGGGGGGGCAGACATTGCAACGAATAACCATACGCCTGCGCTGGATCGTATCGTCCCACACCCAAGGACGCTGCGGAAAGCACGCGAGCAAGTTAAGCGGATGGTTATTGATGGGCTGTCTGCCCGCCGAATCAGAAGTTACTTGCACCGCTGGGCCCTCTGGTGGGTGAGGACGTCACAAAGTTGGCAGTATCATGAACTATTAGAATGGTTTTTAGAGGTTTGTTGGGACATTGGCCCGGCCGCTTACGCCGCCGGACTACTTCAGCAGTCTATTAAACGTGCATACTATGACTTGGTTCTAGATCTGTCGGCAGAAGGTTCTCCCGCGAACGCGTGAGGTCGACAGTTCTCATTTCATCTAGGTGGCTAACGGCCGCCAAATCAACCCTCATACCTCGCTGCCGCAATCCCCCAGCCCAACCGCCCCCCCCGCGGCCAGCGGCGCGAAATAATGCACAATCTAGTCCGAGGCCCGAAGAACCCGAAATTACCAATGGAAACAAATGTTGCATCGCGTCAGTCGTATAATTATAAAATCTTACGTTTCTAGGCAAGTCCGCCTCATTAAACGCGGGTAGGGGATAAAACGACCGCCCCGGGTGGCAATATTCATTCACCACATGAACCGGCATATCACGCTGCGCAATGCCTACTTCCATCCAAGCGGCCTTCATCGCAGCCCAATTTTGCGCGGCAGACCACGCATCATAGCCAGCAAGGTAGCGCTGATAGGCTTCTTTGAGGGGTGTGAAACCAAAGTGTGCGCTGCGATGCTCTTGGCCTGCTTGGCTGTAAACCAAACCGATGGGTTGACCGGTTGCTTCATCGATGCGCTCTATTTCATCGATGCGTGCCAACATATACGCCTTCGTTTCATCATCCATGTGACGCTCTAGCATGCGGCACATGTGAGTATCTTTGGCCCAATACGCATACTCATAAGCCGTACAATTGAAGGTTCGGCCGGAATAATCGGTGAATACACCAGAGGTTCTGAGCAAGGCTTGTTTATTGCCAGATGATGCCGTTAATAAAGCGTCGGCCTCGTTTTGTTTTCCCTTTGCCACACCAGGTAAAAAGTCGCGCATTTGGAATGTCGGATGTGCGCGGCACGCTACTTTGACCGCATCGGGCAGACGCTCAAATTGGTCATCCGTTATTCTTTCCAACAGGGCCTCGGCCTCTATGTCTACAATGCCTGCAACCCATTCGTTTTTATGTGGCATCTCGGCAGGATGTTCTGCAAAATCAGCGCAAATACTCGCAAAATAGTCTGGATTACTGGATGCGGCTGTTGGGTCAATGATTTCAGCAAAGTTAACACAAATAGCGCCTTGATGGGTTACAAATTTGGCCGTTTCTCCTGTCGCGCCACGGTCTAAAATCATAAAATCATCCATGTGTGGATTTTCATTGGTAGCGGTAACGGTACGATAGGTGCGTTCAAATGTTTGTCGAATGGATGTCAAGTCCTCTGCATTGATAGCGCGTGATAAATCGAATATATCGGCATTCACCGTACAAAAATTACAAATGGCTCTTTCTACGTCCTCACCATTCGTTAAGGCTGTGGATACCACACTAACTAACCCATTACTTAAATCAGGTGATGCATCGAGAACCACCCCAAAATTTTGGCCACTGATGCCACGCGCTTTGCAATACACGTTCAGGTTCGCTAAAAAAAATTGGGCCAGTATCGATAATCGTTCTGTTCTTTCATCCACAGGCGTTGCTGCTGGAATACTATAAAAAGGTGGTGTGGGTAGCGTTTCCCATACATCAAGCGCACAAGCACCTAATAAAGCATCAATGTAATCCTCTCGTGTAACATCCGCTCCAAAACCCATGAGGGTATCAATAACCTCTTTGGTTGCAGGTGTTCCATCGGTGCGTTGGGTAAAATCGATGGCTAACCCAAAGAGCGCTAAACTCTGCTCACCTAATGCTCGTTGGATATCTGCAAAGCTTGGCCCTGCAGGTATTGCACTTAATACGGCTGTTGTAAGACGGGTACGTGGGTCAGTTGCTGCCACCACTGTCGTAGGAAACGTGCTATGCATGGCATTATACAATCGGGATTGAGGGATTCCTGCCGCATTATTGGTTCGGTTCACATTAAATACAGGGTTCACTACGCGTGATTGACTGTCTTGAGCGCGAGGACGTAACTGAATACTGTATAAATTCGACGGTCTGCCAAGAAAAGCCGTCATCGCATCACCAAAGCTCATACGCATTGCTGAAACTGCTTCAATGTAAGCTTCTATTTGCGCTAATCGTACTTCTTTACCCATCCGCTCTGCATTACCTGCCTCGAGCAATCCTATATCAAAGGCTAATGCTTCTTTATAGGCATTTAATTCTCGCAGTGCGCCACCATCAAAAAACTCCCTCAAGGCCACTGTTGCCTTACACGTATTATCTGTACTGATTTCTTGTCCACCCACAACAGGCACCATCAGATGAACCTGGTTGGTCTCGTGGTTGATGGTGATATACCTAGGTGCCGTCGGCTCAGTCAATG
>JBIPLF010000065.1:0-5280 GCA_044368015.1 Rickettsiales bacterium | reverse complement strand
ACCGGAGGCGGGGATGATACCACCGGAGACGGGGATGATACCGTTGAGCACGAACATCCCAAACAAATGGATAATGGCAATTACGCCCTCACCGGCAAGGCCTTCTCGATTGCGGTCGATTCCCTGACTTCGGATGCCGGGTATAACAGCTCATTTGGTCATTACTTTGCAGGTGCCGATGGCGTGCCGATCTCCGGTCGGGTGGATTTTGTGAACGTCAAATCCTCGCTGGGAGAAGGCGACCCCGCCATCATCAGCTACTCGGAAGGGCAGATTCCCGCCGGAGCGACACAAGTGGGATTCTTCCTGATCCCCAACGGCGCCAACCTGAATAGCGGGCTGCGCGATGGAACCGATATCACTTTTGTGCAAAAAGACGGTGCGTGGGTTCCCACAATCGGCGGCACCAATCTGGCCGGAACAGGCGCGCCCGCCCTCTTCTCCGACCCGGCGATCAACAAGGCCACCTTCGATTATATGCATTCCGACGGTGCCAAAATCGGCTGGGAAGACCTGGTTGGAGGAGGCGACAACGATTTCAACGACGCCACACTAAAAGTCACGCTCAGTGGCGATATCCCTGCGGCAAAACTCGGTGCCAATCTGGTCATCAATGGCAGCTTTGAAGCAGACATCGTCGATGAAAACGGTAGATGGGAGGTATTTGAAAACGGCATGACCGGATGGTCTACCTCTCTGGGAACCGGGATTGAGGTACAAAACGCCATTTACACAACATTCGATGGAAATAAATACGTTGAGTTGTATAGCGATGGTAGGGGCAGCACCCATACAGGTGCGCCCTCGAACAGCAACATGTTCCAGGATCTGGCCACCCAAAGCACGGGGATGTTCAATCTGGAATTCGCCTACATGCCTCGTCCGGGTGTTAGCAGCGCCAGCAATCCGGTGGAAGTATGGTGGGATGGGAAGTTGCTCGACACCCTCACCGGTTCCGGCACGGGATGGGCACAGCACAGCTATCAGGTACAGGGAGCAGGCGACCTCACCCGGCTGGAATTCCGCGCCGCTGGTACGCAGGATAGTCTGGGTGGACTCATCGACGCCGTGAGTGTGAAAGCAATTGAGACTCCGACAGAGCATGTGGACGGGACATTTGACACCTATGAGAGCGCAGCCCTGACCTATCTGGAAAATTTTGAAACCCAACGCGTCAAAGCATTAGGAGCAGACGAGCTACTCTCACGCCGCGACAAATCACTGAGCGATGAAAATTTCTACCATTACGCACACTGGCTGCATGATGGGGGGCTGATTGATACCAATACCCTCAACGCGAAACTGGGCAGCATCACGGGCATTGAAGACGATGCCCATAGCGATACCGCACTGGAATTTGTGGAAAGGATATTCCGCAACCAATCTGGAAAACTGGGCGAAGAAGAATTACTCAAGAAACTTAACACTAAATTCTTCGACAACGCAACGCACAAAGAACAATTCCTGACATGGCTTGTACAGGAAGAACTGGTGCATACCGAAACTATCCAAAAAGTGCTTGGCATCCAAATTGTGGACTCGTCCGACAATGAAGATGGTTCATTTGACGCCTATGAAACCGCCGTGCTGGATCGTCGGGAGAGAATAGAAATCAACGCCATCAAGAAAAATGGCTTAGAGGAAGTGCTCAAACAACGGGATGCCACGCTTAGCGATACTAATTTCTTCCATTATCTGCACTGGATGCATCAGGAAGGACTCGTGAACGAGGCCACACTAAACGCACAACTGGCCAAACTCACCCACATAGAAGACACTTCCACGCTACCGCATGGTGAAGCCGTGTTGGATTTCGTGGAACGCACCTACAAAAATCAAGTGCTCAGCAAAGGGATAGAGGCGACACTCAAAACCATCAAGCCGACGCAATTTGTTAATGACGCCGAGTACAAGCATTTCCTGGGATGGCTCGTCAAACAAGAAGTGTTCAGCGCTCAGGATGTCCAGAAGGTGCTGAACGTCGCCCTGCCTCAGGAGGAGATACAAGCTCCTGCCACGACGGTAGCGGATAACACCTCTCCTGTTGCAACTATCAATCCGGCTCGTGACAACATCAACAAAGCGGATACACACGACTCTGAGCAACCATCCGGCGATAGCGTACAGGGAATCACCAAATGGTTGCAGGATAAAGCGGCACACAACGGACTCGATACCGTGATGCAATGGTTCAAAAACAATACCGCTCAACATGAGTTTGCCGACATTGCCAAATGGATGTACGAGCAGGGCTGCTTCAAGGGCAGCGTGCTGGCCCCCTACCTACCCATCAAAGGCATGATTGAAGATATGCTGGATGCAGGGAGCAGCAAAGGCGGCGTCAGCGGCATGAAGCTGGAAGGCGATTCCGACTCCGATGTGCTGGTACACTCAACCGCCCTGCATCCGGAAATCTCCGGGGGTTCTGGCAAGGACAATATCAAAGTCACCATGAACAACGCCACGCATACCATCACCATCCACGGAGATGATATTGCCGGGGAAGCCGTGACCGACGGCGCCGATACGCTGAAGGTAGACGGCACCTATGCCAGCTCTGAAATCGATGCAGGCGGCGGCAACGATATCGTCACCGGCGGCGATAGCGCAGACGAAATCTACGGTGGCAGCGGCAACGATAAAATCACCAGCAAAGCGGGCAACGATCTGCTGGTGGGCGGCGACGGAAACGACACCCTGACCGGCGACGACGGCAACGACACGCTGGATGGCGGATTGGGTGTTGATTCACTCAAAGGTGGCGCAGGCGCGGATACCTTCGTGGTACTTGGCAACGATAAAATCGCCGACCTCGCCGAGGACGATATCATCGACCTCACCGCCTTCCATCTGGGTGTCACGGCCGATACCTTCGCCACCTTCCTGGCCGAACATGTGGAAGTGAAAGGAAAAGACGTAATCCTGCATGTCGGTGAAGACACCGCGGTGACGATCATGAAAACCCTGATCGCCTCCCTGGATCACGGCGACTTCCACTTCTAGACGGATTTTACCACACGCACTCCCAAGCCACGAGTTCCAACTCGTGGCTTTTTTTATCGTGCGGTTGGTGTATGGTAGAAACAGAATCGAACCATCAGAGAAAACGCCATGAAGATACTCGTCCCCGTCAAACGGGTGGTAGATTACAACGTCAAGATACGGGTGAAATCCGATGGCAGCGGCGTCGAACTCGCCAATGTCAAAATGTCGATGAACCCGTTTGACGAAATCGCCGTGGAAGAAGCCGTGCGCCTGAAGGAAAAGGGCCTTGCGACGGAAGTCGTGGCCGTGTCCATCGGCTCCGCCAAATGCGAGGAAACCCTCCGCGCCGCGATGGCAATTGGCGCCGACCGGGGCATCCTCATCAAAACCGATGCTGATCCGCTCAGCATCGAACCGCTGATGGTGGCCAAACTGCTGGCCAGCATCTGCCGTAACGAAGCGCCGCAACTCGTCATCTGCGGCAAGCAGGCGATTGACGACGATGCAGGCCAAACCGGCCAGATGCTCGCCACATTGCTCGGCTGGCCGCAAGCCACCTTTGCCTCCAAACTGGAGCTATCGGGCGAAGAAGCACTCGTCACCCGCGAGGTGGACGGCGGACTCAAAACCGAAAGCGTGACACTCCCGGCGATCGTCACCACCGATTTACGCCTCAACGAACCGCGCTACGCCTCGCTTCCCAACATCATGAAGGCGCGAGCAAAACCGCTTGCCACTCACACACCGGAGGAAATGGGTGTGGATATGACCCCGCGCCTCACCCTTGTCAGCGTCACCGAACCCGCCAAACGCAAAGGCGGTGGCAAGGTCGCGTCCGTGGAGGAACTGGTAGTTAAACTCAAAACCGAAGCGAAGGTGATATGAGCATCCTCATTGTAACCGAATCCCGCGCAGGACAACTCGCCGCTGAGGCCGGTTCCCTCGTCACCGCCGCAGCGCAGCTTGGTGGAGGCGCGGTGATGCTCGTCATCGGCGAAGGGGCGGAAAGCGCGGCCCGCAGCGCCGCGAGCTTTGCAAACGTCACCCGCGTACTATGGGCAGAGGACGCCCGTTGGCTTGCCGAAACCATCGCACCGCTGGTGGTGACACATAGTGCCTCCTGCTCGCATCTCCTCTTTGCCGCGAACAGTCTGGGCAAGGATGTGATGCCCCGCGTCGCCGCCCTGCTGGATGTCCAACCGCTTTCGGATGTGATTCGCATTGAAAGCGCAGACACCTTCCTGCGCCCCTTTTATGCCGGGAATGCGCTCGCCACCGTGCAGATGCGGGATGCCGTGAAGGTGATGACCCTGCGCCCCACCGCTTTCGATGCCGCCACACCAACCGGCGGCAACGCGAGTGTGGAAGCGGTTTCACTCCCCTCCCCGCCCGCCCATAAGCGCTTCGTGAAGATGGAAGCCACCGTCTCCGCACGTCCAGAACTGACCAGCGCCCGCGTCGTGGTTTCCGGAGGGCGTGGCGTGGGCAGCGCTGAAAACTTCCGTATCATTGAAGCACTGGCCGATAGGTTGGGCGCAGCCGTGGGTGCTTCTCGTGCAGCCGTGGATGCGGGCTACGTCCCCAACGATTATCAGGTCGGCCAAACCGGTAAGATCGTCGCGCCGGAACTCTATATAGCCGTGGGCATTTCCGGTGCCATTCAGCATCTGGCGGGGATGAAGGACAGCAAGGTAATTGTCGCCATCAACAAGGACGAAAACGCCCCGATTTTCGAGGTCGCCGATTACGGGCTGGTCGCCGATTTATTCGAGGCGGTACCAGCACTCACAAAGGCATTGGGGTAGATGATTCCCTCACCCCTCCCTCTCCCATAGGGAGAGGGGGCCGGGTGATAGCGCGACGCCATTCCCTCTCCCTCTGGGAGAGGGTTAGGGTGAGGGAAAGGAGTCCCAGATGTCCATGTACAAACTCCCCATCCCGGAAACATTACTGGAAAACGCCCGCACCCTGCGAAAAAACCAGACCAATGCGGAAAAGTTGCTCTGGGGGCTGCTCCGCAATCAACAACTGGCGGGGGCTAAATTCCGCCGTCAGCATCCGCTCCCTCCCTATGTGCTCGATTTTTACTGCCACCCGTTGCGACTGGCCATTGAACTGGATGGAGGGCAACATGCGATGGATCCCATCCGGAGATACGACCAGCGACGCACGGCATCCATCGAAAAAGCAGGCATTACCGTACTACGTTTCTGGAATCATGAGATGCTGAGCAACCCCTCAGGAATCATCGAATTACTGTGGTATGAGGTGCAGAATCGAAAGCCGTAGAACCCT
>JBIPLF010000023.1:0-31356 GCA_044368015.1 Rickettsiales bacterium | reverse complement strand
GGCACTGCCTCCAACCTCTCCCGGAGGGAGAGGGAACACGCTCCTTGCTAGCCTCCGGCCCCTCTCCCTCCGGGAGAGGGTGGCGCGTAGCGCCGGGTGAGGGAAAGTGTCTTGCATTCCCCCCCGCCTTCCGCCATGCTGCGGGCCAACCAGACGGTCAGGCGACCGCAGCCCGTGCAAACGGGGTGAGGAAAGTCCGGGCTCCACGGGAAAGGGTGGCGGGTAATCCCCGCCGGGAGCGATCCCAGGGAAAGTGCCACAGAGAAAATACCGCCCGCCTTCGCTGCTTTGCAGCTTCGGCGTGACAAGCCCCCGGGCTCGCCACGTCGTAACCCGAAGGGTGAAGACGGGTAAGGGTGAAAAGGTGCGGTAAGAGCGCACCGCGCGGCTGGTAACAGGCGTGGCAGGGCAAACCCCACCCGGAGCAAGACCAAATAGGAACGGCGCGCCCGCTCTTCGGAGTTGGGCAGGCATCCCGCGCCGATGCCGTTCGGGTAGGTCGCGTGAAGGCGTCAGCAATGCCGCCTCCAGATGAATGGTCGCCCTTCGACAGAACCCGGCTTATCGACCGTCTGGTTATACGGCTAAGCGAGGCTATTCTACCGTATATTCGACCTCAGGAAGCGTGATCTCTCTAGCTCCGCCCAGTTTCGTCGCATTCCGAGTCTGCCAAACTTCCGCTACGGCCTTCCGCTTACCACTGGACTCAGGAGAGCCATCATCAATAGAATAGGTGGTCAAACGGACCAATTCGGAAGTCTGCGCAAGGGGAGTGTCTTGTTGGGATGTATCAGCCATGATTCCTCACAAAGTTAAAATGAAGTGAGGCTGCTTATACTCAACAATCATGACCGTTTTATTACGCCGCTGCCAGTTTCTCCACCCGCTCGACCATTTTGCGGATCGCCTGCGTGTCCGGATTCGCGGCGGCGGTATTTTGCAGCTTGGCGAGTTCCTGCCGCAGGGTGATGACTTCGGCCTTCGCGTCCTGCGCTTCGTCGGCGAGGCTGAGCAGCAGCATCACCTTCAGCAGCGGTTCGTTATTGGTAGCGTTCGCCCCGCTGAAACGCAGAGATTTCGCCAGCTCCTCCAGCCGTCCATTCACATACAGCGCCAGATCGCGCAGTTGCGGCTCCTGCCCCTCGCCACAGGCTAAGCGGTAACTACGGTTGCTGATGGTGAGTTCAACGGTGGGCATAAGACACTTTCTGTAAATGTATGGTTTCCCCCTCCCTATCCCTCCCCCGCCTTGCGGGAGAGGGAACCGGAGGGAATGCCTCTCCTATTCGTAACGCAACCGTGATGCGCGATGCTGCATCCGGCACCCTCTCCCGCAAGGCGGGGGAGGGATAGGGAGGGGGTGTTAATGCGTCCTTACAAAGGAGGATTGAATAGCGGTTTTACTTCCCCTCTTCAAGCACTAAGGCAAGCTGCTGAATGGTGCCATCCAACCGACGGGAAAGCTCGGCATGCAGGGCGTGCAACCGCGCGTTTTCGGCGAGCAACGCCGCATTATCGGCCTTGAGCACGGTGTTTTCGTCCCGCAACGCTTTCAGCATCGCTTCCGCGCCCGCGCAGGCCTTTTCCATGCGGCTTTGCAATTCCTGAAGGGCAGCGGTGGGACTCGGTGCAAGAATCATCAAGAAATCATGGAAATGCGTGAAAAAACCCGATAAACACGCAACCTATATCACGGTTTTACCATTCCGATCAATGGAGTCTTCATGCCTGCTACTGCTCTTTCTGCTCAAACGGCTAACCAATCCTCCCGCCGCAGTTGCGCCAACGCCATTCGCGCACTCGCCATGGACGCGGTGGAACGCGCCAAATCCGGCCATCCCGGTATGCCAATGGGCATGGCCGATGTCGCCACGGTGCTGTTCGCCGAGCATCTGAAATACGACCCCGCGCACCCCCACTGGCCCGACCGCGACCGGTTTGTGCTCTCCGCCGGGCATGGCTCGATGCTGATCTACGCACTGCTCTACCTCACCGGCTACGCGGATATGGGGATAGAAGACCTCAAGCAATTCCGCCAGTTGCATGCGAAAACAGCAGGGCATCCGGAATATGGTCACGCATCGGGGATTGAAACCACCACCGGGCCGCTGGGCCAGGGCATCGCCAATGCGGTGGGGATGGCACTCGCCGAACGGCTGCTGCAGGCGCAGTTTGGCGACGCGCTGGTCGGGCATTACACCTATGTGATCGCGGGCGATGGCTGCCTGATGGAGGGCATCAGTCAGGAAGCGATCAGCTTTGCCGGGCATTTGAACCTCTCCAAACTGATTGTGCTGTGGGACGATAACCGTATCTCCATCGACGGCCCCATTTCCCTCTCCTCTTCCGAGGATATGGCGATGCGCTTCACCGCTGCGGGCTGGGCGGTCGATGCCGTAGACGGGCACGATATGGACGCAGTGAGCACCGCCCTCACAAAGGCACGCAGCAACGATAAACCCACGTTGATTGCTTGCCGCACCACCATCGCCTATGGCGCGCCCACCAAAGCGGGCAGCGAAAAAAGCCACGGCTCCCCGCTGGGGGCAGAGGAAATTGCCGGGACACGGGCCGCGCTCAATTGGCCGCACGCGCCGTTCGAGATTCCGACGGAGATTCTCGCGCAGTGGCGGGCATGGGGTGCGCGGGGTGCTGCCGATTATACGCGCTGGACAGAGCGCCTGAACGCCGCACCGGAAGCGGTACAGGGTGAATTCACCCGCCGTATGGAAGGCGAACTACCGGATGGCTGGCAGGAGGCGATGGCGGCGCTCAAAACCCGTTGGGTAAGCGAGAAACCCCTGCTTGCCACCCGTGCCTCCTCCGCGCAGGTGCTGGAGGTGTTAACGGACGCGATCCCCGAACTGATTGGCGGATCGGCCGACCTCACCAGCTCCAACCTCACCAAAACCAAGGCGCTCGCACCCGTCACGCGCAACGATTTCAGCGGCCGCTACCTCTATTACGGCATCCGCGAGCACGGCATGGCGGCGGCAATGAACGGCTTGGCGCTGCATGGCGGGGTGATCCCCTTTGGCGGCACGTTTCTGGTGTTCAGCGATTACTGCAAACCGGCGATCCGCCTCTCAGCGCTGATGCAACAGCGGGTGATTTATGTCTTCACCCATGATTCGATCGGTGTCGGTGAGGACGGTCCCACCCACCAGCCGGTAGAGCATCTGGCGATGCTACGCTCCATTCCCAGCCTCACCGTCTTCCGCCCGGCCGATGCGGTGGAAACCGCCGAATGCTGGGAGCTGGCGCTGAGCCATTCCGGCCCGTCGGTGCTGGCGCTCACCCGGCAGAACCTCCCGGCGCTGCGCGATAGCGCTTCCGGCAACCCGTGCGCCCGTGGCGGCTATGTGCTGCACGACGCCACGAACGCAAAGGCCACGCTGATTGCCACCGGATCGGAAGTCTCGCTGGCGGTCGCAGCAGCGGAAACACTTAGCACCGAGCACGGCGTAGCGGTGCGAGTGGTGTCTCTGCCTTCGTGGGAGTTATTTGCCGCACAACCCACATCCTACCGTCAGGAAGTGCTGGGAAGCGCCCCCCGTATCGGGATCGAAGCCGCCTCCCCCATGGGCTGGGAACGGTTCCTGGGCGATACCGGTACCTTCATCGGGATGCAGGGATTCGGCGCTTCCGGCCCCGCCGATCAGGTCTACGCCCATTGTGGGATTACCAAAGAGGCGGTGGTGAAGGCGGTGCTGAGTGTTAAGTGATGCGTGATGAGTCGTTAACCACTATCTCGGAGAAACCATGACCTCTCGCATTGCCATTAACGGATTGGGACGCATTGGCCGCTGTGTGCTGCGGGCGCTGTTTGAGGAAAGCCGCTGGCCGGAGCTGGAGCTGGTGGCCCTCAACGGCCCGGCGGCGAACGAAACCCACGCCTATCTCACCGCCTATGACTCCGTGCATGGGCGATTTCCGCATCCCGTTAGCTCCGATGCCGAAAGCCTGACCGTCGCGGGCAAGCGCATTCCCGTCTTCCATGAGCGCGACCCGAAACGCCTGAATTGGGGCGATCTCGGCGCAGACATCGTGCTGGAATGCACGGGGGCCTTCACCACCCGTGAAAGCGCCGCCATCCATCTGGAACAAGGAGCCAGACGCGTGCTCGTCTCCGCCCCTGCGGACGGCGCAGACGCCACGATTGTCTATGGCGTCAACCATCGCACACTCACCGCCGATCACCGCGTGGTGTCGGTCGGCTCCTGCACCACCAACGCGCTCGCCCCCATCGCCAAGGTACTGCACGAAACGGTGGGGATTGAGCGCGGCTTCATGACCACCATCCACGCCTATACTGGCGACCAGAACAACGTGGATGGCAGCCACAAAGACCCGCGCCGGGGCCGCGCCTGCGCGCTTTCCATGGTGCCGACCTCCACCGGAGCCGCCAAGGCGCTGGGGCTGGTATTGCCGGAACTGGCGGACAGGCTGGACGGCACAGCGATCCGCGTCCCCACCCCCAATGTGTCGCTGGTAGACCTCACCTTCACGAGCGAGCGGGATGCATCCATCAACGCCATCCATGACGCGATGCGCGCCGCCAGCGTAGGCCCCCTACGCGGCGTACTGGACATCTGCGACGCGCCGCTCGTCTCCATCGACTTCAACCACACCACGGCGAGCAGCATCTTCGACCTCAGCGGCACCAAAATCCTCGGCAATCGGCTGGTGCGCGTGGCGAGCTGGTACGACAATGAATGGGCCTTCTCCTGCCGCATGCTGGACGTGGCCCGGCTGGGGGTGTAGTAAAACTATCAAAAACCTGTAACAGAAACACCCGTAGAGTTATATTAACGTGTACCCAGTGTTTAACATAACAGGGAGCCATTAAGATGGCAACTAACTCTTATTTCAGCAGCGGGCAGGCCTACTTTGATATGGAGGCATCTGGCGAGAGAAAACCCTACACCGGAAATACCCCCCCCCACGCAAACTACGGAAAACATAGAGGGAGATGCGCCACCAGCAAACGGTACCACAGGCAACTTGAAAGCTACCAAGGAACAGATGCCGGCGACAAAGGACGTTGTTTAAACACTCCAAGCACGCTTGTGCAAACAACGCTCGTATGGGATTCTGTATATCAGAGGGCTATCAACACAGCAAAAATCTGATACACTCCCCCCATGCTCCCCTTCCTCACCCTCGACGACCGTGACCTCTCCGGCAAGCGCGTGCTGGTGCGTACCGACCTCAATGTCCCCATTCAGCACGGGAAAATCAGCGATACCACGCGCATCCGCCGGGTGATTCCTACGCTGGAACAATTGCTGGCCAAGCGCGCCAAGGTGATTGTCCTCTCCCATTTTGCGCGGCCTGAGGGCGCGTTCGTGCCCAGCATGTCGCTGGCACCCATCGCCGACGCGCTGGCGGAATACCTGCCTCGCCACAAGGTGAAATTCGCGGTGGATTGCATCGGCAAACCGGCGGAAGAAGCGGTGGCAGCCCTGCAACCCGGCGAGATTCTGCTGCTGGAAAACCTGCGCTTTCATGCGGGCGAGGAACAGAATGACGACACCTTCGCCAAAGCGCTGGCGAGCCTCGGCGATGTGTATGTGAACGATGCCTTTTCCTGCTCGCACCGCGCCCATGCCTCGATCGTCGGGCTGGCGGCACGGATGCCCGCACTCGCCGGACGGCTGATGCAGGCAGAACTGGAAGCACTGCACCGCATTCTGGAGGCTCCCCAACACCCGATGATCGCCGTGGTGGGAGGTTCGAAGATCTCCAGCAAACTGCCGCTGCTGGAAGCGCTGCTTGCCCGCGTGGACCGCATGATTATCGGCGGCGGCATGGCCAATACGTTTCTGGCCGCGCAAGGGCATCCGATCGGTAATTCCTTGTGCGAACGTGACCTGATCCCCACCGCGCAGGCGATGCTGGCACGCGCCGCGAAAGAGGGCAAGGACATCCTCCTGCCCGAAGATGTGGTGGTGGCGAAAACCCTCTCTGCACACACCGAAACCGAGATCACCCATGTGGCCGATGTACCCGATACCAGCATGATTCTGGATGTCGGGCCGTTCAGCCTTCAGGCGTTCGGCAATGCCATCGCCAGCTCGCAAACCGTGGTGTGGAATGGCCCGGTGGGTGCGTTTGAGTTCAGCCCGTTTGACGCCAGCACCATTGTGCTGGCGCGCATGGTAGCAGGGCTAACCCGCGCCGGAAGGTTACAAAGCATCGCCGGAGGGGGGGACACCGCCGCCGCCCTCACCCATGCAGGCCTGAGCGAGGGCTTCACCTATCTTTCCACCGCCGGAGGGGCCTTTCTGGAATGGCTGGAGGGCAAACCCCTCCCCGGTGTGCAGGCGTTATTTGATGCTGCGACAGACCTTCCCGCCACAGCCGCCCAGCAAAAGTGATACGAAGCGGCGCCTCACCAAAAAACACTTTATTGTGACGTAGGATCGCAGTAGTTCTCTGTGATATCTACATTGCAGAGCATGAGGAACGCTATGTCCGGACTGGAAATGAATAAAATCGCGGCGGGTGTATTGATTGCAGGCTTAACGGCGCTAGCGATTGGTAAAGTGTCGGGCCTCCTCTACCATCCGGAGATGGAACCCAAAACCCGTGGTTTCTCTGTCGCCGTGGCAGAAGAAACAGCCTCCCCTGAAGGCGGATCCGCCGCCGCTGCCGAGCCGGATATAGCCACCCTGCTCGCCAAAGCCGATGCCGTTGCCGGTGCCACCGTCAGCAAAAAATGTACCTCCTGCCACGATATGAGCAAAGGCGGCGCGAACAAGGTCGGCCCGGGCTTATGGGGAGTCGTGGGTGCCGCGAAAGGGCATCATGCGGGTTTTGCCTATTCCGATGCGCTGAAAGCCAAAGGCGGCAACTGGGATGACGACGCCCTCAACCAGTTCATCAAAAAACCCAAAGACTTCGTGCCCGGCACCAAAATGGCGTTCGCGGGGATCGCTAAGCCGGAGGATCGCGCTAACCTGATCGCCTATCTGCACAGCTTAAGTGACAGCCCGATTCCGCTGCCTGCGGCTCCGGCGGTGGCTCCGGCGACCGCAAAACCATAACCACTGTTAAGGAAAGCCTTATGCCGTTCCAGTTGCCAGTTGCCAGTTGCCAGTTAGGGTTTGATAGGATGTTCAGGGAATCAAGGCTTCGCCAGATGTGTGGGGGACGTCATCCTGAGCCGCAGGCGGAGGATCTGCCCGCTTGCTCCAACCTATCTGCGTTTGGTAAAGGGTGGGATCCTTCGCCTGCGGCTCAGGATGACGGGATGGTCGATCATTGCGAGCGACCGAAGGGAGCGCGGCAATCCAGCACATTGACGGCACTTCCTCTCGTTTTGCAGGGGCACGTCCCTTCGCGTCATCCCAGCGAAAGCTGGGATCCAGAAGAAGCGGAAAGACTGGATTCCAACTTTCGTTGGAATGACGAGGTGGGGAGGATTGGTCGGCAACGCCGTCTCGCAATGACGGCCTCTCCCGGCTTTACCCTTGTCGAACTCTCCATCGTGTTGGTCATCATCGGACTCATCCTCGGCGGGGTGATGGTAGGCAGAAGCATGATCCGCAGTAGTCAAGTGAATAGCATTGCAACAGATGCTGAAGCGTACTCCACGGCGGCACAGCTATTTATTGATAAGTATCAGGGGCTACCGGGAGACATCACCAATGCCACCACCTTCTGGTCCAGCACGATTGTGGCGAATGGGAATGGGAATGGAATACTAGACGTTGCAGGGGCCGTAAGTGCTCCCGGCGAAGTATACGGCGCATGGGAGCAAATGGCACTAGCAGGACTGATAAAGGGGAAATACACTGGCACCAGTGGCTCCGGGAGTACCTATCACTCCATTATCGGCACGAATGTCCCTGCGGCAAGACTCTCGGCAACCGGCTTCTCATGGGGAACGATACAGAGCACATCCGGCAGCGGTTGGTTCTATGACGGAGCATATGGAAGTAACTTGTCCTTTGGGGGGCCTTGTACAAATGATGTAACCTGCGCTGCGGCATTGACCCCATCAGAAGCGTATCAACTTGATCTTAAAGTCGATGATGGGGTTCCCGGCACCGGCATTGTACGCACCTATCACAGTACACCTAGGCCGAATTGTGCAACTGGCACTGCCGCCAACGCAGCGACATCTACATATGTTACTTCTTACTCTGGATTGGCATGTATGTTGATCTATACGGCAGGTTTCTAATAGAATCCTAGGGGGAGGTAGCAGTCGCACTCGGCACGCTCCCAGCCGCTTCCTCCGGCAATTTTTCAGGTAAACGCTTGGTGTTGGCCAGCTCCAGCGTGATGTCGCGGGCACGTTCCGGACTCATGCTGGCAAGGATGGGAGCGGCTTTCTTCTCCGACATTTTATCCACCACCCGCAGCAGGATTTCCATCTCCATTTCGTTGAAGATATTCCCCGCATCCTTGGGTTTCATGGTCTCGTAAATTTTCACCAGACTGGCGATTTTGGCCTCTTCATTCTCGTTATATTTGGCCAGCGCCACATCCAGCTCCCCCTTCAGGGTTTTGAGTTCTTTCAGCTTGCCATCCACCTTGGCCTCAGCGCCTTTGAGCATCTGCTCGCGCAGCTCCAGTTTCCGCGCACGCTCTTCCAGTTCCTGACGGCGCTGGCCAAGGCTTTGCAACAGGTCGATTTCAATCTGAGAGTATTCCGGGCCTTTGGGCTTTTCTTCCTCTTTCTCAGGAGGGGTGTCGAGCTTCAAATCCTTACCGCCCTTTTCGGCTTTTTTACCATGGGCATCTTCCTTGGCGGGTTCCTCCCCATGCTTCGCCTCCTTGGTATCGGAGTCAGCCTCCTCCTTTTTCGCCTCCTCCTCTTTGGGGGCTTCTTCCTGCGCACGCGCATCGGCAATCAGCAAGCGCTGGCTGATGGAATGGGCTTCCAGCACCACGTCACCCACCTTCCCCAGAAAGGCAAGGCACAGCACCGCAAGGGTAAAAGGCATCAAACGCATGGTATTTTTCCTACAACAAGTCCCATTATACCACCGCAAAGGTTAACGAATGGATTTCAACGCTTCCAGCAGCTCTTTTTCAGCCTTGCTGCGGGCGTTATCCTCGCGCAACTCGGCACGGGGAGCGGCGGGATCAGCCTTTTTGGCGATGGTTTCAATACCGCTTTTGACGTTCTTACCCTTCACCGGGGGGAGTGGCTCGTCTTCTACCATCATACCCCGCCCTGCCCCGGTTTTCGGGCGCTCCTCGCGGCTTTCCTGCACCGCTACCCCCAACCCTGCGGCGAGCTTCCCGGCGCGGTCGATCATGAAATCCAGATCATTGGCAATGAATTCCGCCTTCTCAATCCGCATTTGCAGCTTGTCGGCATGAGTGTCCTGCGTTTTGCGAAGCGCGGCGATGGTCTGCTCGGCATTGCCGATCGACTGATTCAGCTTGTCAATCCACTCCTGCATCTCTTCGCGCCCATCGCGGAAGGCCACCAGATGCTGATTCAAACGGTAGCAGAAATAGATCGTAACCCCCAGAAACCCGGCGACCACCACATCCGCCACAAGCGACCAAATCATAAAACATTTCCCATTTAAGTATCAATCGACAGCATTCTCACCATGGTAACCAGACGCTCCCTCCCGCACCCCTCCCTGAATGGGAGGGGTCGGAATCGTGCACGATTCCGGGGGAGGGTGATTCTTTACGTCACCCCCTCCCGGCCTCGCTAGCGATTCGCCATACTGGCTCACGCCGCTCGCCGACCTCCCCCATCAGAGGGGGGAGGTGAAACACAGCTCCGCCTGAAAAACACTATAAAAATTCCTCTTTTCGGACGTTACACATCGCCTCTTTCACCTTTACGGCGATTTTGTTGTTCACCCGCCCAAAGGCACCGGAGAACAGTTTGGTATCGCCACAGCGGATAAACACCTCAGAGTTTGGTTGAGCTTCCAGCAACATGGTGCTACCCACCTTGAATTTCATCACATCGCCCAACGTCAGCGTGCGCTCATCCAGCACCGCCTCCACCTCTACACTGGCGTTTTTGACCTCGTTGCTCATATGGCTTTCCCAGGTGGCATCGCGGCCAAACCGCTCTCCCATAAACACCTGAAGTAACAACTCACGCACCGGCTCCAGCGTATTGTGCGGGAAAAGAATTTCCATATTCCCCCCGCGCTCTTCCATATCCACGCGCATCCGGATGAGGATCGCCGCATTGGAGGGCCGGGTGATGGTCGCAAACCGCGGATTGCTTTCAATCCGCTCAAACTGGAAGGTCACAGCGCTCACCGGATCGAAGGCCGCGCTCAAATCCCCCAGCACAATATCGATCATACGCTTGATGATGTCCTGCTCGATGGTGGTGTAGGGACGCCCCTCAATCCGCACCGGACGCGAAGTGCGGCGCCCCCCCAGCAGCACATCCACCACGGAATAGATGAGCGAACTATCGACCGTAATCAGCCCGAAATTTTCCCACTCCTGCGCCTTAAACACAATGATAAGTGCCGGTAGAGGGATGGAATTAAGGTAATCATTGAAGCGCAACGACGTCATGGATTCCAGCGTCACATCCACATTGTCGGAGGTAAAATTACGCAGCGAGGTAGACATCATCCGCACCAGACGGTCGAAGATGATCTCCAACATCGGCAGGCGCTCATAGGCCATGAGCGCCTTGTCGAGAATCGCCTTGATCCCCGAATTACCGCTATCGCTGTTGCTGCCGCCATCAAAGCCCAGCAGGCTGTCGATCTCGTTCTGGCTGAGGATACGCCCCTCGGCGTCAGCCTCCCCGGCGGCGGCATCATCGCCCCCGGCAAGCATCGCCTCCCACTCGGCTAGCGCCGCATCATTGGCATCATCAGGCATGCATCCACCCTATAGCGTTCACTTTCACAGAGCACATCAGCCCCTACTGAACGATCATTTCCTTGAACAGTATATCATTCACCTTGGCCGGATGCAGCGTTTTATTGAGCCGCAGCAGCAGCTCCTCGCGCAACCGGTACACCCCTGCCGATCCGGCCAGATCATCCGGCCGCAGCTCACGCAGATAGGTGTTGAAGGTGTCAATCACCCGCGGCTCCATTTCCTGAAGCTTTTTCTGGGCTTCCTCGTCCGGCAATTCCAGCACCACATCCATTTTCAGGAATCGGGCGCGGTTGCCATCGCTCTCCAGATTGACGACGAAGGGAGGCAATGGATAGAACACCGTGCCATCGCTGGTCACCGTGGCAGGCGCGGCCTTTCCGCCGCCATGGCCACCTTCTGCCTTTTTCTCACCCCCACCGTGACCGCCTTCCTCTTCCTTGGCTTCATCACCATGGCCACCGCCTTCTTCCTCTTTTTTGTCGCCGTGCTCGCCTTCCTTGGCGTCGCCATGCCCCTCATCCTTTGCGGACTCATGGTCGCCTTCTTTGGCGGAGTCGCCATGGCCCCCCTCTTCCTCGCCATGCCCTTCCTCGCCCTCGGCGGCGGCCTCTTCTTCCGACGCCTTGCCACCAAACAGCCCCATGAAATAGGCACCCGCCCCACCGCCGCCGAGCAACAACACGGCCGCGATGATGATAATCAGCTTCTTTTTCCCACCACCACCGGATGATGCTTCATCGTGCGATTCGGCTGCATGGTCACTCATAGAGGTCCTCCTGATAAAAACGGTCAGGACCCTCTCAAACCCGCTTATGCGAGGAACGCGCGCCGGGATGGAAACCGAGTAAAACGAGTGTATTCAACATACAGGACGTTTTACGAGGAGGCTCCAGCCCAAGCAGATTTTCCGCAGAAGCAGGGTTAAGAGAGGTGTCCTGTTGTAGACTGTATCCACTACGATGAGCACCTGCAAGCAACAGGCACCGAAAAGGCGGTTCTGGCTATGATCTCGTAGCGCATGGTGGTAGCGTGACCATGTTTTTGCCCCGATACACCAGAAATGAGCCGTTTAGTGTCCCCTGAAGCGCATCCGGAAACGTCGCAACATGCTGGAAGTCATCTGGTCGATGGCCGCTATGAAATTCTGCTGAACGAGCCGCTCCCCCATCTGAATGTCGGCCTGAGCAAGGCCTATGCGCTGAAGGATAACCTTAAACCTCAGGCGAGCCTCTACGCCGCCATCCTGCCGCGAGCGATGCCCTATCGCAGCATGTTGCTGGAACACGGGGAATCCCTCAAACATCCCAGCATCGTAGCACCGATCGCCTCTGCAATCCATGACATCAGCACCGTGAGTGAAGCGCGAAAAGTGCTGATTTTTGAGCAGCCACCCGGAAAAACACTGGCACAAATCATCGGTCCGGAACGGCGCATTACCCAGAAGGCGATGATCCAGCGCGTGATTCTTCCCCTGACCAACGCCATCCGCGCCATGGAAGAGCGAGGCATTGCTCATGGCGCTATCAGCCCTGAGCGCATCTTTCTGGATGACCAGAGCGACGAAGCCTGCATGCTGGGAGAGTGTTTCAGCGAGCTACCCGGCTACTCACAATCGCTCTATTACGAACCGATCTACCGAGCCATGTGCAACCCCACAGGAAAGGGCGAGGCCACCTCCTCTGACGATTATTTTGCACTGGGGGTCCTCACCCTCTTCCTGTTGATGGGGAAGCTGCCAGCCATGTCGCATGGAGAATCCGTCTTCATGCGAGAAAGGCTGATCTCCGGCAGCTTTATCGCCCATACGGAAGGACAGAGTTTTTCGCCGCTGATTGATGACCTGCTGCGCGGCCTCCTCAATGACAACCCCACAGACCGCTGGGGGTATGATCAGATCCGCGCCTGCCTGCGGGGGCAGTCGTTCAACCTGCCGCACCCCCATTTCACACGGGAAGCGGCACGCCCCTTTCCGTTTCAGGATGTGCAATACTTCACCCGCCTCTCACTTGCCAATGCGCTGCATCAGAACTGGAAAGATTCGCGTATCATGCTGCGCGACGACAAGCTCATCCGCTGGATCGAGCTAAGCGCCAATAAACAGGAAGTCGGGCAGGCATTACGCGAAGTTGTGGCAATTACCGGCGGCGAGAATGCCCGCCGCACCACGGATGACGATGAACTGGTCAGTCGCAGCATTATAGTGCTGGACCCTCAGGGACCCATCCGGATGCGCGATTTGGTGTTTCATTTTTCGGCCCTTGGCCCCATGATCGCCGAAGGCTTCCGCAGCAACGATCCCACTCTCCTGAAACGCGTGTTGTGGATGATTGAAAACGACTACCACAGCTACTGGTCCTCGCTCAATGGTGGCAGCTATCCGGGGGTGGGCACCAGTCAGGTCTTTGACAATCTGCAGCAGGTCCGCAATCTCGGCATGCAGCGCGCCACTGGTTTTGGAGTAGAACGATACCTCTACGAGATGAACGACCAGCTCCCCTGCCAAAGCCCCTTGCTGGTGCATTACCATGCCGATAGCCTGGAACGGCTGCTCTGGGCACTAGACCGCGCCTCGCAGGATAAAAATGCCCGCGCCAACCCACCAATTGACGAACATATCGCCGCCTTCATCAGCGCACGCATGGAATGGCGAAAACCTCCCAAAGCTGAATTTGGTCCACTGGACAGCAGCAAGGAGCGGGAGATGCTGCTGTGCCTGCTCTATCTGGCAAGGGTACAAAACAAAGTGGGGGGCACCAATCTGTCTGGCCTTGGAAACTGGATTGCCGCACGCCTGCGCCCGGTGCTGGAATCCATCCATAATCGCCAGAAACAAAAGGAACTTCAGGATCAACTTCAGGCTTTGGGAGAGCAGGGAAAATTGGAGGCCATCCTAACCCTTCTCTGTGATCGCAACACCCATGCACTCGACCATCAGGGGTTTGCAAAAGCCCGCGCCCGTTACCGTAAATTATCGGATAAAATCAAAATGCTGAATGATTTACAGCGCATCGGTGACCGTGCCCAGCGCATTGGCGGACGAGTGTCATTGGCCATTGCCTACTCCACATTGCTGATCATGACCCTGAATTTTCTGCGCAACATTATGATGGTAGGCAGTTGGATCAATAAACTGTCAGGAAATTAGACCAATGGCAAAGAACGCTGTAAAGAAAAAGAAAAAGCGGGGAAGCGGTATTGTATCTGCCGCGATGTTTTTTTCCGTACTGTTTGCCGTCCTGTTTGGCATCGGTTTTCTGTATGTCGGCGGCGCGTTGCTTCCCTCACTGGCAGCACTGGTGGTAGATCGCTCCCAGGGCAAGTTTCAATTCAAAACCATCCTGTGCCTCAATATCTCTGGCATGCTGCCCATCATCGGCGAAATGGTAACAGCCACAAGCAGTGATACGATTGCCATGCTGGTCGCCTCCCCACGCGCATGGATTTATGCCTATGGAGCCGCCGCTGTCGGGTGGGTGGTGGTGTGGATGGTGCCTCAGGCTGTAAAATCCAGCCTGTATTTCATCTCGCAAAACAACAAACAATCGCTGGAAGAGGAAGCCAAGGCCCTGATTGAAGAATGGGGCGAAGAAGTGACGCGTTGATACATTCCCCTTGCACTGGCACAGGCGAAAGCTAGATTGACCGGATGGAACTTGCCCGCTCCCGCCATACACGCCGTGACATCGATCTCACCCCCCTGATCGATATCGTGTTTTTGCTGATTGTGTTTTTCATGCTCACCAGTAGTTTTGTCAAAACCGAATCGCTGGAGATGACGGTCGGTGCATTGGGCAACCTGCCCGCAGCCACCCCATCCAATACGCTGACCTTTGTCCTCGATGCCCGCGGAGCCATCCAGCATGGAGGCAAGCCCCTCAGCCCTTCGGCACTGGAGCGGCAGGTGCGAAATGCCGTGCTGCATGATCTGAACACCCCCATGCTGCTGGTCAGCACCAAAGGCGTCACCGTGCAGCAGGTAGTCACGGCGATGGACCGGCTCTACCGCTACGGAGCGCGGCATGTGTCGCTGGCCCATGCGGAAAGTCCGTAACTTATGTTTGATTCCCCCCCCTCCTTCTGGGATACGCCACGCCGCAAACGCCCCGGCATGAGCCTGATTCCGCTCATCAACGTCATTTTTCTGCTGCAATGCTTCTTTCTGGTGGCCGGTACCATGGAGCGCCCCGCTCTATTGGAGATGGAAATCCCCATTGCCGAACAGGGCAAACCCGTTCCGGAAGGGCCGATTGAGGTGGTGCTGGCCCCTAACGACACACTCATTGTGGATGAGGAGATGGTGTCGCTGGAAATGCTGGTATCTTCCCTGCGCCCGCGCCTGCAAAACAACCCGCAGCAGGTGATTACCTTGCGCGCCGACGCCACCCTGCCCGCTGAACAACTGATTCAGGTGATGAATCGCCTGCGTGCTGCGGGGGGAAAGCATCTGTCGCTGGTGACCCAATCACCGGAAGGATCCGTGCCGTGAACACCCTTTCGCCCATGGTCGATCACCAGCGTTTTTTTGCCATGCTGGGAGCCGCCTTTCTCATCCATCTGATGGGATTACTGGTGTGGGGAGCCTTTTTCGGCTGGTCGGTGGAAGATATTCTGGTGCGTCCCCTGCATATCCGACTAGGCGGCGGGGTGACGCTGGATAGCAATGCCGCCCCCTCCTACACGCCAGAGCTGGGAGAGCTTCCCCCGCAGCCGGTCATGAAACCTTCAAAGGCAGAACGTACCGAAACATTGAACAGCCTCTCCGACATGCAACCCAAGCAGCGCAAAGAGATGCGCCGCACGCAGCCAAGCCCTACTGCTAAGGCCGAGCGTGCACCGGAACCCGAATCCCGCCGATTTGAGCACAAACGCTATGTGCGCGCCTCAGAGGCAGGCGGAGGAAGCGCCGGTGTTGCCGAAATATGGGGCGACGCCAAAGCCACCGACACGGTGGTAGTCACCCGCTATACGCAGGCTATTTCCGCCTGGATCCACCAGCAGGGCAACGCGGCGGCGAGCGATGCATCGGGTACGGTGATCATCCGCATCCGCATCGACCGCACCGGCCGCATCCTGCAAAGCAATCTGGAACAACCAAGCGCCTCCGATGCGCTGAATCAGGAGGCGCTCGCCATGGTAGCACGCGCCAACCCCCTCCCCACTCCACCGCAGGATTACCCGTTTGGCAGTCACGGCATGGCGGAATTCCTCATCCCCGTAAGGTTTAAGTAATGCTTCCTTTTTCTCTTCCCCAGGAACGGCTGTTCGATGTCGTCGGTATCGGTAACGCGATTGTCGATGTGATGGCCTATGTGGAAGACCGCTTTCTGGAACAGCAGGGCATGCGCAAAGCCACCATGACGCTGGTGGATGCCGATCGCGCCCACGGGATTTACACCGCGCTCGGCGCCTGCACCGAATGCAGCGGCGGATCGGTGGCCAACAGCATGGCGGGCATCGCCTCCTTTGGCGGCAGCGCGGCCTTTATCGGCAAAACCTCCAGTGACGCACTGGGGGATATTTTCCATCAGGATCTGGAGCGGATTGGCGTCACCTGCCGCACCTCGCGCATTACAGACCCGAAAGAGCGCACCGCCCATTGCCTGATCGCCGTCACACCCGACGCCGAACGCACCATGAACACCTTTCTGGGTGTCTCCAACCGTCTGGATGTGGAGGATATCGACGAATCGCTCATCGCCCAGAGCAAAATCCTCTATATTGAGGGCTATTTATGGGATTCCCCCGGCACCATCCACGCGCTGCGCCACGCCATACGCCTCGCCCGCAAGCACGGGGTGCGGGTGGCCTTCACCCTCTCCGATGTGTTTTGCGTGGAGCGTCACCGCGAGTCCTTTCTGGGACTGGTCGATCACAAGCTGGATATCGTATTCGCGAATGAAGCCGAACTCTGCGCACTGTACGAAACCAATACGCTGGAGCAGGCGCTGCTGGCGCTGCAAGGCCGCTGCGCGCTGGGCGTAGTGACCAAGGGGGCCGCCGGGTCGGTGCTCCTCACCCATTACGACCGCACCGAGATTCCCGCCTCTCCCATTTCTCAGGTGATCGACACCACCGGCGCAGGCGATCTCTATGCCAGCGGCGTGCTGTTTGGCCTCACCCATGGGCTGGGGCTACGCCGCGCCGGGGAACTAGGGTCGCTTGCCGCTTCTGAGGTCATCGCCCATCTGGGCGCACGGGTAATGAAGCCGCTGAAGGGGATGGTGTAGAATCAACGATCCAGATTGCTCTGCTCATGGTTCGCCAGCGCCTCATACCCGACAGCGGCGAGCCCCGCTCCTACCGCAACAATGCCAGCGCCCACCTGTATCACAGGGTTGCCACTCAGCGTGGCGACCATACCAGCCCCTCCCGCAACGCCCACTGCCGTATTCGCCGCGTCGCGCAGCTGCGCGATACCTGTCTCTTTGATATGTCGCAATTGCGGATCGTTCTCGTACATTAAAATCCCCTCTGCCGCATTGTTCAGGACTGGGAACGATCCAGCCCCTCGCTGTGTATGAAATCGCCCAGGTCGGATATTTCGTCACCGACTCTTAGCGCCTTCGCCGTCTGCCCGGCTGCATACAGCGTGGTATTGAGCGCAACAGCCGCAGGAAGCAACCCGTTGCCGGTCAGCATACTCCCTGCAGCCGCCGCACCGGCGGCCACAGCACGCTGAACCGCCTGCTCACCTTCTTGTTGCAACGCCTCCAATCTTGCGAGTACCTCATCCGGATCCTGCATCGCGCTTCCCCCCCCTATCTTGCGAATCATCCTCTCTCGTATAGCTGGTTTATTGCATCTTTATGACACCCGCATCACCGCTTTACCAATTGTTCATTTATTGATGGTCATAATGCCCCTGTAACGCGTTTACGCAAGGGGATGTACCATGGACGACCTAATCCAGGAATTTATTGCCGAAGCCAGCGAAGGCCTCACCATTTTGGATGGCGATATCGTGCGGCTGGAGCAGGAACCGAACGACCCCAAACTGCTCGGCAGCATTTTCCGGGTGATGCATACCATCAAGGGAACCTGCGGGTTTCTGGGGCTGGCACGGCTGGGACATGTCGCGCACGCCGCCGAGAATATTCTGGGTAAATTCCGCGATGGCGAGATGCAGGTGACGCCGGAAGCCGTGGGCACGATTCTGCAAGCCATCGACCGTATTAAAGAATTGGTAGGCCATCTGGAGGAATCCGGACAGGAACAGGAAGGCGACGACAGCGCGCTGATTAAGGCGCTCGACCGTCTGGCCGGGATCGGCGAAGCGGAAGAAGAACTGGACGAGATGGAACGCCTGTTCCGCGATACCCCGTGTCTGGTAGATATGACGCCTGTGAATCCCGTGCCCGCACCGATGGCCGAACCCGTCGCAGAAGCCACACCCGAACCCAAAACGGAAACTACCCCCGCCGCCCCGGCCAAAACGGCAGACGCCAAACCCGCCGACGATCACGCCAAAGGCGGTGCCGCCGCCCAGAATATCCGCGTGCGGCTGGACGTGCTGGAAACCATGATGCAACTCACCAGCGAACTGGTGCTCACCCGCAACCAGTTGCTGCAAATGGCGCGTCAGGTGAACAACAACGAAATGACCACCCCGCTGCAACGGCTGAACCACATCACCTCCGAGCTTCAGGAAAGCGTAATGCAAACGCGGATGCAGCCGGTGGGGAATGTCTGGACACAATTCCCGCGTCTGGTGCGCGACCTCTCCATCGACCTTGGCAAAAAGATCGAACTGGAGATGGTGGGCAAGGAAACGGAACTCGACCGTCAATTGCTGGAGATGATCAAAGACCCCCTCACCCACATGGTGCGCAATTCGGTGGATCACGGCATGGAAATGCCCGCCGAACGGGTGGCCGCAGGCAAACCGGAAACGGGTACCGTGACGCTGAAAGCCTATCATGAGGGCGGGCATATCATCATCGAAATCAAGGATGACGGGCGCGGGCTGAATGTGGATCGTATCCGCAGCAAAATCCTGCAAAATAATCTGGCAAGCGCCGATGAACTGGCCAGCATGACCAATCAGCAGGCGATGCAGTACATCTTCCGCCCCGGCTTCTCCACCGCTGAAAAAGTGACGAGTGTCTCCGGTCGTGGCGTGGGGATGGATGTCGTCGGCACCAATATCGAGAAAATCGGTGGCACGATTGAACTCTTCTCCGAACAGGGCAAAGGCACCACCTTCCGCATCAAAATTCCGCTGACGCTCGCCATTGTGTCGATCCTGATTGTGGAAGCATCCAGCCACCGGTTGGCGATTCCACAGGTGGATGTGGTGGAGCTGGTGCAGATCACCAAAAGCTCTGAACATAAGATCGAATATATTGATGAAGAACCCGTACTCCGCCTGCGCGGCAAGCTCTTGCCGATGATTCCACTCCCCAAATTGCTGGGATGCGAAGATGCGAATGCCGAACGCAAGGACACCGGATTCATCGTCGTCTGCCGCACCGGCAGCACCGAATATGGCGTGGTGGTAGACCGCATCTACGACACGGAAGAAATCGTGGTGCAGCCCGTGGTCCCCATGCTGCAAAATGCCGAAATCTACGCCGGTTGCACCATCCTTGGCGATGGCAGCGTGATTATGATTCTGGACACCAACAAACTGGCCAAAAACACCGCAGACCTCTCCCTGCACCACGCGAAAGAAGATGCCAAACAGGTGCGCAAAGGCTTTGCACAAACCACGCAGTTTCTGGTGTTTCATTCACAAAGCGCAACGCCTTGCGCCGTCTCACTGGAACTGGTGTCGCGTCTGGAACAAATTTCCGTCTCGCACATCGAATATTCCGCCGGTACACCGGTGGTGCAATACCGCGACGGGCTGATGCAACTCATCTCGCTGGATGGCTCCTTCCGTTTCGAGGGGCACGAAACAGTCCCCGCCATCGTATTCAACGCCACCCACACCACACTGGGGCTGGTGATCAACAGCATTGCCGATATCTCTACCCAGCCGATGGACCTGCTTAGCTCATCCAGCGATCCACGTTTCCTTGGCAGTATGATCATCAACGGTGAAACCACCGATATTCTGGATGTGGGGTATCTGTTCCAGAAAATCCAGCATTTCGCTGGCAAGGAAACCGTGACCTCCGGCAGCGCCAGCATGGCAGGGCACCATAAACCCTCGCTCTTACTGGTGGATGACAGCGCCTTCTACCGCAACGTCACGGCGCCGCTCCTCTCGGCTGCGGGCTATGACATCATCACCGCGGATAGCGCCGCCGAAGCCTTCCGGTTCTTCGAGGAAGACCTGCATTTTGATCTCATCATCTCCGACATCGAAATGCCGGACATGAACGGGTTTGAATTTGCCGATGCCTGCCTGCACGACAACCGCCTGAAGCATATTCCGCTGATCGCCTACACCTCCAAGGTGACGCCAGAAGCCAAGCAAAAAGGTATGAATAGTGGTTTCAAAGATTATGTTTCCAAAAGCGACCGAGACGGACTGATGCAAGCCATCGCCTGTCACATCGCCCCGTCCCTGACCAAGGAGCAGCATGTATGATGAACGCAGCCCCCACCAGCGCCAATGCCGTCCATGTATTCGAGGCAGCGGAACAATATATCGCCTTCACCGTGGAAGGACAATTATTCGGTGCACCCGTGCTGGATGTACAGGATGTGCTTTCCGCACAACAAATTACGCCGATTCCCATGGCGCCACCGGCGGTTTCCGGATCGCTGAATATTCGTGGGCGGATTGTGACCGCCATTGACACGCGTGTGTTGCTGGGAATGGCCCCGTGCAAGGACACCGCACGCTGCACCAACATCGTGATTTCCCATAAGGATTTCTCCTATGCGCTGCTGGTGGATCAGGTGAGCGAGATTCTCTCCTTACGCGCCGGTGACAGTTCACACCACTCAGGGAACCTTAGTTCACACTGGAAACATCTTTCGACCGGTGTCTACACCCTTCCGCAAGGGCTTCTGGTAGCCATTGACGTGAAGAAGCTGTTAGATACCGAGGTCACCACCCACTAAACTTGCACGCAACAGGAGTGCTTTCTATGGCCGTCGATAAAAACATGCCGATCCTCATTGTGGATGACTATGCCACCATGCTTAAGATCGTCCGTAACTTGCTGAATCAACTTGGTTTCACCAATATCGACCAGGCGACAGATGGCACCTCCGCCATTCAAAAACTGAAGGAAAAACCCTTCAGCCTCATCATTTCCGACTGGAATATGGAGCCTATGAGCGGGCTGGATCTGCTGAAGGTAGTGCGCGCCAACGACAATACCCGCCACATCCCCTTCATTATGGTGACGGCGGAAAGTAAAACCGAGAACGTGATTATTGCCAAACAGGCCGGCGTTTCCAACTACATTGTGAAACCCTTTAACGTGAACACGCTCCAGCAGAAGCTGACAGCCGTCATCGGCCAGTTTTAGGCGATTCAGAAAGGACCCCTCATCATGGCACAGGCCTCTTCGCTTGCACAGGAACTGGTCACGCATATTCAATCGCTGCAAACCGGCGCCGGTCATCCGGTGACGATTGAAACCGTTAGTGATCTGCTGGAAAAAATCGGCCTCCCGCACGGAGAAAGCACGCACACACACGATCAGGAAGTGCGTGATGGCATCCGCGCCATGGTGGGTGTACTGGATTCCGCTAAGAGTGAGATCGCGGGTTTCTTCTCCACCACCCAGCGTCACGGCGACATTGCCGATATGTCGGCGCATCTGGATGCCGTCGTGCAAACAACCGAAGATGCTGCCAACACCATTCTCGATGCCGCAATCGACATCCAGAACGCCATGACGCAGGATGCCTCAGACGCGATCGACACCGTGATGGAAGCCACCAACCGCATTGTCGAAGCCTGTAATTTTCAGGACCTATCCGGCCAGCGGCTACGCAAAGTGATGAAAGTATTGCTGCAACTGGAGGTACATACTCAAAAACTCGCCACCCTGTTCCGCGACGATGTCAAACCAGCACCTTCCAACGGATCCAGACCCCTCACCGACGAAGAATTGATGAACGGGCCACAACTCCTGAGCGAAACGCCCTCACAGGATGACATCGACGCGCTATTTTCTAGCTTATAAAAGGACCTTGCATTAGCCGGAAAGCAAGGAGACACACTATGCCCAACACCGCAACCGATGTACTGATTGTCGATGACTCCGGGGTGGTGCGGAAATTCACCCGCAACCTGCTGACAGAACTAGGGTTCACGCAAGTACGCGAAGCCGTTGATGGACAGAACGCACTCGATACCGTGATGGAATCCATGCCAGAACTGATCCTGCTGGACTGGAACATGCCCATCATGAATGGGCTGGAATTTCTGGTCAACCTGCGTCAGCTCTCTAATGGCGGCGATCCGATTGTGATCTTCTGTACCACGGTAAACGAGATTGGAAAAATTCAGGAAGCGGTGATGGCCAGCGCCAATGAATATATCATGAAGCCCTTCGACCGGGATATTTTACGCGACAAGCTGATCCAGGTGGGAGTGATGCAGGATGACGCCTGAACCCACCGAAACACGCAAAATCCATGTCATGATTGTGGATGACTCTGCGGTCATCCGCTCTATCTATCGGCGCTTTTTAAGCGAAGACCCTGATATTAAAATTGTGGCCGTCGCCGAGAACGGCAGGCTGGGCGTGGAAGCGCTGAATGATAAGGCGCTCGCCGACAGCATCGACATCATCATTCTGGACGTTGAGATGCCGGAGATGGACGGACTCACCGCCCTTCCCGAACTCAAAAAACGCGCCGTCAATGCGCATGTCATCATGTCTTCCACCCTGACCCAGCGCAGTGCCAATGTCACCATGCGCGCCATGTCGCTGGGCGCATCCGATTATGTCGCCAAACCCGGAGCCATCCCCGGTTCCGACCAGAAGGAAGCCTTCTGCCACGAGATTATCGGCAAGGTGAAGGTATGGGCGGGAAAACGCGCCCGCAACACAGCCCCCTCCTCTCCAGCCACGCCAACCACAACGCAGGCAGTGGCCACAGCTACGGCACCCACTCCGCCTGCGGCACGCCCGGTAATCGCCACACCCAAAGTGGAGTTTACCCTGCGCAAAGCCCCTTTTACCCCTCCAAAAGCGCTGGCGATTGGCGGATCAACCGGTGCACCGCAGGCATTGATAACCCTCTTCACTGCATTGCATGGCAGATTACCCAATATCCCCATTTTTATTACGCAGCATATGCCTCCCATCTTCACCGGGCTGCTGGCGCAGAATATTGAAAAAGCCTGTGGCCGCAGCTGTAAAGAAGCGCAACATGAGGAACCGGTTGATCCCCACAGCATTTATGTGGCACCCGGCGATCATCACATGCAGGTAGGCGGAAGCCCTGTGTTGCGCCTGAAAGTAACACAAGACCCTCCGGTGAATTTCTGTCGCCCGGCAGTGGACCCCATGCTGGCAAGCCTCTCCACCGCCTATGGATCGGCACTTCTCACCGTGATTCTGACGGGAATGGGCAGCGACGGGTTGACCGGTTGCCGCCAGGTCACACAACATGGCGGAACCGTCATTGCGCAGGATCAGGAAACAAGCGTGGTATGGGGAATGCCCGGAGTCGTCACCAAAGATGGCCTATGCAGCGCGGTGCTGCCATTGGAGGCACTTGCCCCCAAAATCGTGGAACTTTGCCATGCACGCGGTTAGTCATCCTATGCAGCCCACCCATTTCAGCTACCTGACTGGCCTGATCAAAACGCGCTCGGGGATTGTACTTGGCGAAGACAAAATGTATCTGCTGGAAAGCCGTCTGGCACCGGTGATTAAGCGCCTGGGACTCACCGATCTGGATGCTCTGGTACAACATCTGCAACGCGAACGGGACGATCGCCTGCTCGACGAAATCACCGACCGGATGACGACCAACGAGTCCTCCTTTTTCCGGGACAGCAAGCCGTTCGATGCCCTCCGCCAGAAGGTAATGCCAAACATCATGGCAAAAACCCCTAAAGCCCCGGTGCGTATCTGGAGTGCCGCCTGCTCGACCGGTCAGGAGCCATATACCATCAGCATTTGCATGGAAGAAGACAAAGCCAAGCGGCTGAACCACCCCTATGAAATCTTCGCCTCGGATATCTCCCCCAGCGCGCTGGACCGCGCCCGCGAGGGAACCTATTCGCAGTTCGAAGTGCAGCGCGGCATGCCGATCATGTTCCTGATGAAGTATTTTGCACAGGATAAAGAAAGCTGGGTTGTCAAAGAAGAACTGAAAAAACAAATCAGGTTTCAGCAGGTGAATCTGCTGGAGACCTTCTCTCCCTATGGGCGATTTGATGTGATCTTCTGCCGTAACGTGCTGATTTATTTCGATGCAGAAACCAAAAAGAAAATCCTACAAAAATTCGCCTGGTCGCTGAATCCCGGTGGCTTCCTGTTTCTAGGAGCAGGAGAAACTGTGCTGGATTTGAACAATAGTTTTGTGCCGTTTGAAGGATGCACCGGCGTTTTCCAACTGACCAATGCAGGATGAAGAAGCTTCACTATTGCCGTGGAATCTGATACAGCGCCTTCACTGTCTGTGGAAAAGAGTCTCTCGTGTCTGACGTTTTTTATATTACCACCCCCGATGCACTGAATGTGCTGGTGGCGCAGATTCCCGAAATGGAAGAAGTGACGCTCGATACCGAGTTCCTGCGTGAGCGCACCTATTATCCGGAACTCTGCCTGCTGCAAATTGGGTTGCGGGGGCGCGGGATTTTTCTGGTCGATTGCATTGCACTGCAAGGCAGCCTGATGCCGTTGTGGGACGCGTTGCTGGTGGATGGGCATCCGCTTTGGATTGTCCATGCGGGGCGTCAGGATCTGGAGATTGTGCGCTATCTGGCGGGGCGGTTGCCGCAGCGTTTGTTCGATGCGCAGGTGGCCGCCATGGTGTGCGGTTTTGGCGAGGCAGTGTCCTTCACCACGCTGGTGCAGAAATGCGTGAAGGTGGCGCTGGATAAATCCTCCCAATATAGCGACTGGGCCAAGCGACCCCTGTCGGAAAAACAATTGCGCTACGCGGCGGCCGATGTGCATTACCTTTGGGGTGTCTATGATGAGCTGAAGGCGGAGGTGGAGCGCCGGGGCAGGATGCACTGGATTGCAGATGAAACCGCCTCTCTGCTGGACCCGGAGGCCTATGAACCGCCGCTCGATCAATTGTGGAAGAAGCTACGCCTGAAGCTGCGTAAACCCGCCCATGTGGCGGTGGTGCAGGCGCTGGCGCTGTGGCGCGAGCAGCAGGCGATGGCCGAGAACGTCAACCGCACGCGCATCATCCGCGACGAGGCACTGGTGCAAATCGCCACCAGCCTGCCCGAAGATGCCCAAACCCTGATGGATCTGCGCGGTGTGCAGGTTTCCAGACGGCATGTGCAGGCGATGCTGGATGTGCTGCGGGAGGCGCGTCGTGCGCCCGTGCCGCAAAGCCTGATTGATGAGTTGCGTCACCAGCCTGCGCCGATTGAACCGGCCTCGCTGCAAATTGTGCAGATTCTGCTCAAGCAGGTCTCGGAAACCGAGGATCTGGCCAGTAAACTGGTGGCCACCAGTGCGGAATTGCAACAGTTTCTACGCATATGGCCGGAATCCTCTGAAGGCGTGTCCTTTTTGCAGGGCTGGCGCTATGAGGTGTTTGGAAAGGCCGCCTGCGCCCTTTTGCGGGGCGAAATGGCCCTGCATTATCAGGACGGAAAGATTGCGTTTCTGCCGGCAAGCCGTTAACCTTCGCGCTATAGAGTGTTTTCGCTTTATGTTCGCACGAGGAGTGCGAGGTGAGGAAAATTCCAGCGTAGGTTTGCTACGTGAATTTTATGAATCCGATGCAGGACGAAGTGCGAGCATAAATGGGAAATACTCTATGAGTGATGCACCTTATATTTTGTACCTGATGCGGCATGGTGAGGCGGCCTCTCCGCCCGATGCCGAGGACGCAGCCCGACAACTTACCACCGCCGGGATGGAAGAATCCCGCCGTATGGGGGAATGGCTGGCGCGTACCCATCCCCTTCCTGCCCATGTGCTGTGCTCGGATGCCGAGCGGGCGCGCGGCAGCTATCTGTCCTTTTGTCAGGGGGTGGGGCACACGCTTCCGGTGAGTTATCATCGGGCCTTGTACCTTCCCAAACCGGGCGTGTTGATGGATACCATCGCCGATGTGGCGGAAGATGTGCGGGTGTTGCTCGTCATCACTCACAATCCCGGTATCAGCGAATGTGCGCCTGCCCTGATTGGCGAGGCCACGCCTTCGGCCTATGCTGGGTTGCGTCGGGGATTCCCCACTGCGGGCCTTGCCATGTTTGAATTCTCAGACCCCTGGGACCTGCTGGATGTGGGGACGGGGCTGTTGCGCGATTTCATGGCACCGGGCGACATCGAGGCATGATCCACGACGGCGGTGAACGGCGGATGGCAGCTTCTTCAGACGTTCCGTTCATGCTTCACCCCTCCCTTGATGGGAGGGGTCGGAATCGTTCACGATTCCGGGGGAGGGTGATCCTTCTCTACGTCAACCCCAACCGGCCACCCAGGCGATTCGCGATGCTCACGCCGCTCGCCGACCTCCCCCATCAGAGGGGGAGGTGAAGTCCACGCTAGTTTGGAAAATAATAGGAAAGACGTTATGATCACCGCGTTACTCGATCAGGCGGCCGCGCTGCAAGCGCAGGGGCAATTCGACCATGCCGAGCAGCTCCTGAAACAGGCGGTGACTGCCAGTCCCAAAAACCCTAAGGCGCTGCAACGACTGGCCTTGCTGTATAAACAGGCGGGCAACTGGCCGCAGGCGGCGCGGTATTTTGCGCGTGCTTCGCAGGCAGCCCCGCAGGAAGGAAGCCTCGCCCTGCAACATGGGATTGCGCTGCTGGAACTCTCATTACTGGAAGAGGCCGAACCGGTGCTCACCAAGGCGGCTCCCAAGCTGCCAGATTTTCTGCGTGTGCTGGCCTATCTGGCGCTGGCGCGGCTGTATCTGATGCGCCGTGCTGTCCCCTTGATGCTTGCCACCGCCCGCAAGGCGTTTGCGCTGACGCCGGGTGATGTCGCGGCGGCGGAGATGCTGGCCCATGCCCTCACCCTTTCCGGGGAAGAGGCGGAAGCGCAACGCGTCCTTGCACAAAGCGGGAAAAGCACCACCGATAGCTGGCGGATGATGGCCGACTGGCTGGAAGCGTTCGGGCTGTGGGAGCAGGCGCGGCAGGCTTACGCGCAGGCGCATACGGCCGATCCCTCGCAATGGCGCCCCCTGTTGCAGCGGGCGAATCTGGAGCGGGCCTTTGGGCAGCGCGATGCGGCGCTCACATGGTATCGTAAAGCACTCGCCGCGCATCCCGATTCCACCGAGGCGCGGTTGCAGACGGTGCTGGCGGATCCCGAAGCGGCGATGGAGATGCAGGAGGCGCTGCAACGCGATGCGCAGGACGCCCGGTATAGCGACGCCGAACGTTCCGATCTGTGGTTTGCGCTGGCGGCCCTGCTGGAGCGCGGCGGTGACCCGCAAACGGTGTTTGCCGCCTATGCCGAGGCCAACCGCTTGCGGCATCTCACCAGTGGTTATGATAGCGCTTCCGTGGAGGCGCAGGCCGCGCAGATACGGGCGATCTTCACCCCGGCCCTGATGGCGCGCCTCAACCCGCCACGCGCCACCGATGCGCGGCCGATTTTCATCGTGGGCATGCCCCGTTCAGGGAGTACCTTACTGGCGCGGATTCTTGCCTCGCATCCGGAGGTTTGCGATGGAGGGGAATTGGCGGCACTGCCCACCATCCTCAAAACCCTGCCCTATCTGGCCGATCAGGCAGGCTATTACCCGCTGGTGATGGCGCAGGCCAAACCGCCGCAGATGCGGGCGCTCGCCAAGCGCTATCGCAACCTGACCCTGCCGTTATTGCGGGAGGGAACCTCGCGGCTAATCGACAAGCAATTGCAGAATTTCATGCATGTGGGGGTGATACACCTGCTGTTTCCCAATGCGACGATTGTGCATGTGCAACGCGATGCGCAGGCGGTGATCTGGTCGATCTTCCGCCAACGTTTTGCGGAAGGGGTGGAGTTTGCGACCTCGCTGGAGACAATCCAACATTACCATCGCATCTATAGCGAGATGATTGCCCATTGGGAGCAACTGCTCCCTGGCCGTATGGTGCATGTGGATTATGCGGCGCTGGTAGCAGACCCGGAACCCGCGATCCGCACCCTGCTGGCGCAATGCGAACTGCCATGGTCGGAGTCCTGTCTGACGCCGGAACGGACCGAAAGCCGCGCCACCGCCACGGCAAGCGCCTATCAGGTGGCGTCGCGCATCTATAGCGGCGCGGATGAGGCGTGGAAGGCTTATGCGTCTTTTTTGAGAAGATAGCTTAGGAAGTCTTCCACCCGCACCCGCAGCTGTTCGGCACGTTGCGATAGCTCATGCGCCGTAGCCGACATGTCGTCTACAAAACTTCCTACATACTCCACGGAATCCTGTACTTCACGCATTTGACCTGAAGCCTCGCTCGCGTTTTTAGCCGATTGCTGCACATTCTGCGTAATATCCTGCATGGTCACGCTTTGCTCTTCAACGGCACTGGCAATAATGGTCGAAATCTGGTCGATCTCAGCAATCGTGGTGCGGATATTCTCCACCGCCGCTACCATTTCACGGCTGCTGGTTTGGATGCCGGTGATCTGGTTGCCAATCTGTTGCGTCGCTTGCGAGGTTTGCTGCGCCAGACTTTTGATTTCTGAGGCCACCACGGCAAAGCCTTTCCCTGCTTCCCCGGCCCGCGCTGCTTCAATGGTGGCGTTGAGCGCCAGCAGATTGATCTGCTCGGTGATGTAGTTGATGATATTCACCACATCGCCAATTTTATTCCCGGCTTGTTCCAACTCACTAGAAATGGCGCCTGCCTTGCCGGCATCTGCTACCGCGTTGGAGACGATCATAGTAGAACGCGCCACCTGCGCGCTGATTTCATGGGTGGCGGCGGTGACCTGCTCGATCGCACCGGATACGCTGGTCACGTTTCCGGATGCTTTCAGGATATCCTGTGTAATCTCCCCTGCCTTGATGGACGTATCTCTGGTGGTTTTACCAAGTGAGCGGGTAGAGGCTTCCATTTCAGTAGCAGAGGCTGCCACCGTCTCCACAATCTCCTTCACGCTTCCTTCAAATGCTTCTGCGAGTTTGACCATTTCCTGCTGCTTCTTCCCCTGTGCACGCTTGCGAGAGCGCACCAGCAGGATCGCGGCCAGCAGCGCAACAGCTTGCAGAACCGCCGTTACCATCAACAGGCGGTTCTGGGTTTCCTGAATGTGCCTGAATCCCTCGCGGGTGGGTTCACGGATCAGCATCGACCAGCCAAGCCCTGGATAATCATAGGCCCCTACCGAGTGGGCAAAACCTGCCAGATGCTCCGTCTGTTTACGGGTATGCATGGAAATGTCATGGCCAACACCACCGAGGATCGCCTTTTGCGCGGCTACAACCCCTGCCTCTGCCAGATTCAGCTTCAAGACCACATCAACATTGCGGGTATAGTGGTAGGGCTGCCCGGCCGGAACCGTTGTGGGATCGTAATCAACCAGCACGACACCCTGATGGTTAATGAGGGTAAATTCTTCGGGTTCCTGATTGCCATTGGTGTTGCGGGTAGCAATTTTCGCAATGATGTCTTCCACCAACCCGAAATCGGCGAAGTTGACCCATACCCCAACCAGATTTCCTGAAAGATCCCGTACCTGCGCAGAGAAAGGAATCACGAATCCGTCATCCTGATACAGGTTTCCGACAAGGGGCAATAGCGCAGGCTGCTGCACGGCGGTGCCGGTTAAACCGTTGGTGCCTGTTGATGCGCAAGCAGCACATCCTCAACAACCCGCTGCTTCGGTTCAATCAGCAGAACAAACAAAGCGATCGTCGGAATCAATGCAAAAAGCTGGATACCCAGAACCGTGAGGGTGGAGCGAAACATGCAGTCTCCCTGATACGATTATACAATCAGCGCAAAGCCAAGCGTTCTCCATGGAACAAGCCAACCCAGAATCTGGAAAGTAAAAAGGCTACTGCCCGCCTCTAAACTCAAATACATCCTCGAATTTGGAAAGCTCTGCAGGATCCCCAACCGTGCGATAAATGGACATCGTATCCTGCACTCGCTGCCCATCATGCGGATCCATCAACGATGGTGCCGTAATCTGGCGACGATCGCTGATCATTTGCAGAGCATTCGCCGACACAGAACAGCCATACCCGCGATGATGCAAATTGTAGGGATTAATGTGATCGCTAACGAAACGGGGGTCGCAATCCCGAGCGACCACGCGCTCGTACACAAGAACTGCCTTCCCAGCCCCCGAATCCACAAACTCATAGGGAACTGCAAATTGCTCAGCGATCCGTGCCGCACGCGTGCAGTTGGACTCCCCCTGATCACAATGCAACTCCACCCGAGACGGCTGATCCTGATCCAGCCACTCAATCAGGCTCTCGGCCGAACCAGATGCAGCCAGAGCAACCGTCACACGCTCCTTCGACTGATCCAGCAAGGACTCAGGACCAGAGAAAGTCTCATACGCCGAAGACGGCAACCGAGTACAACCAGAGACCACAACACACACCGCGAAAAGCATCGAAAAACGCATAGGTCAATCCATCATAAAGCCTGCGGCGCCCTCAACAAGGGGGGCCTGCGATTCACGAATACTACGATCAGAAACAGCAGAAAGCGCACCATAGAATGCCATATCCATCAGGCTTGGTTCCTGAAAACCATCAGTAGGCAAACGCACGTCCCCCCCCGCCATCGGATCAACCATGTATGGAGTCACGGCAATCACCAACTCTGTCTCTTCACGTTCAAAGCTGTTGGTGCGGAACATACTGCTAAGAATCGGCACCTCAGAAACCCCCGGCAATCCGGTCACCTTGGCGTTCACCGAATCACGAATTAGTCCGGCCAACATAAAGCTCTCGCCAGGAGCCAACTCCACGGTTGTGTTTACTTTCCGGGTCGACAGGTTGCGGATGGGGTAGCCTGCAACCTCGAATGCCGTATCACCCGGCTCGGTCACTTCAGGCTGCACCACAAGCCTGATCCGGTTGGCCGAAAGCACGAGCGGCGTAAATTGCACCGAGACACCGTACTTGCGGAACTCGATGGTAATTTTGTCCGCGTTCCCGTTACTGCCTTCCTCGACACTGGGAACCGGGAATTCACCACCCGCAACGAACTCAGCTTTTTCGCCGGACATCGCAACCAGATTAGGCTCTGCCAAAATCTTTAGCAATCCGTTCTGTTCCAAAGCATCCAGCGTGGCGCTAAAGGTACTGGTCGCCGTCTGCATCGCCAGATTAATCAACCCGGCATTGCCCGCCACCGCTGCACTCCCAAGCGCCGTGATCACACTTAGATCCGTTGAATCACTCACTTCCTTGGTTAAACCTGCGGCACCATCAGGCTGTTGTAAATTTACCCCCAGCTTTTTGAGGGTAGAGCGGCGTATTTCACCAATTCGCACCCGCAACATC
>JBIPLF010000082.1:0-2709 GCA_044368015.1 Rickettsiales bacterium | reverse complement strand
TCCTACTCGTGCGCTCCCAGCTATACGGTCTGTACGGGAGCGTGCGCGGGCGGGCATTCGGGGGCACAAATCCGCCCCTCGATGAGACGGTGGCGCGTATCCAGGCAGGCGGACCAGCGGGAGGTCTCGTCAAACTGGCGGAACTCGGGGTATACGAGTCCAAGGCACGGACCGAGCAGGGCCGCGAAGCGGGTGTGATTCTGGGTAATCTGGCCAGCGCATTTGCAAGTCTCGTGGCCCGAGCCAGCGACGAGTGGAAAGAGGGCACACTGGCGTGCCACGAGCAAGGAAACGCAAAGAAGGACCCGACGTTTGATGCACGCCAGGCGCTGCGCCGCCTGGTGTACACGGTCGTGTACGATGGCGACGGCGTCGAGCCGCTGGGCAAGGGCATTACCGACGATTCCTTGGACGCGGTCCTGGTGGCCGAGCCCGACACGGATGCGGACCGGCTGCGCGCGGCGCTGGACGAGGCTTCGCCAAACCTGCCCGTGGCAGTGCGCCGCGCCATCAGCGGCAAGGTGCGCGACGTGCTCGAGACGATCCTGGCGCGCGCGCCCGTGGACGTCGACCACGGGCATCCAGACCGAGGCGCGCAAGGCGGCACTCGAGCTGGTGTCGCAGACGGCGCGCATGTGTCGGCTACGCGTCAATACGCTGCGCACGCAGCTGGAGGTGTACCGCCGCGGTCGTCCAAACATCGACGATGGAACCCAGCCGCTGGCGCGGTACATCCGCACCACCGACAGGGACCTGGACGAACTGGCGCGGCAGACGATCCGCGTGTCCGGGGACTCGGCCGACGTGCAGCGCGTGATTGACGCGACGTATGCGCTGCAAGAGGATCTCGAGAGGCGCGTGTATCTCGTCAATGCGCCCCTGCTCCAGGCCGCGTCGCGCGTTCTGAAAACACCGCTGGTGCGCGCCAACGACGCCGTCGAGCAGCTCCTGGCGCTTGCCAGGGAAAAGGTGGCCAGGCCAGCCGGAGACGCGTCGGCGCTCCTGGGCGGTGCACTCAGCGGCAAGCGCAGTCTGGCCACGCTCATTCGCGTCGTGGCGGCCACACTGGGCGATGCGCGCGCTGGACGCCAGCTCAACAGCAACGTGTTTACCATTGTCAATGGCTACGTCACGCTGGACCGCGCCATCCGCCCGCGCGGCGTGCCCATCTCAAAAGGCGACGCGGACAAGATTCTCGCGCGCAAGGGCGAAATCAGCGAGGAAGAGGCATCCGAGTACACGGCCTACAAGGAATTCGAGGCGTTTGCAGCCGTCGAGGGCGTGCTCGAGGCACCTGAACTCAAGAACGAGGGCGTCAAGGATCGCAAGAAAAAGGGCGACGCGCTGCGCAACGCGGTCGAGCTCATCTTTTCGCCCGTGCTGTCTGGCCAAGTCATTGCGTGCCTCGTGCTCCTGTCGACCGTGTACGACACGCTGCTCGACCCAAAGCGGACAATGACGCGCGAAGAGGCGTGTCTGTACGGCCGACCAACGGCCACGCACACCACGGCCAAGCGCGAGCCAGAGCTCATCCTCGAGCGCCTTTTGAACGCGGACCGCTCGACAGTCTTTTTCGGCCAGTACATTGGCTACCGCATGCTGGCGCACGCCGACGAGGTGTCGGTGGCCTCGTCCCAGTCGCAAACGTCGCTGCAGCTGACGCGGCGCGCCGACGCGGCACTGATGACCGAGATCAAGTCGAGTCTGCGCGCGTCGCAGACCAACCTGGTGCGGTGGTACCTCGATGCCCGCTCGTGGGAGTGAATGGATACATGTGTGCGTGTATATGTTGAAGAGCGTGTGATTTTGTATTGAGCAACGGCGGGGCGGCGCTCGATGAGCGGGGACGATGCAGCGAAGAAGCGCGCCCTGCTCGGACACGCGAGCAGCTACCCGCTCGTCACGCAGATTGGATGGCCGTGGGCCGTGAGCGACGACGAATTTGTGGGCGCGTCATTCCACGGCGTGCCGCCCGCGGCGGTCGTCGACACGCGCGTTGGCGACCTGTCGCGCCGCAAGCACGACGTGGTCTGCACCGGCTCCTTTGACGCGGAAAGCTCGACCATCTCGTTCTCCATCCCCCTCCAGGGCCTACTCGGCGCATCTGTGCGTCACGCGGCCATCGAGTTTATACGGCTCGACGGCTTTGACGTCCGCCACGTCCGCAAGGGGTTTGTCAGCCTCAAGACGGGAATTGCCGCGCTCGGCACGTGGGACGAGGCGACGCGGACCTGCATGCGCGGCGTGCCGCTACGCACAGACCTGCATGCGCGCGACTGTTACTCGGTGCCGCTGGCTGACCACGGGTTCAGCGCGCTGGTGCCGCCCAAACACGGCTTTGTGCCTGTCCAGGCACGCCAGGGCGTGACCGCTGCGATCCAGGCCGACACATCCGCACTTGGCCACGTCGTGTTTCGCGCACCACACCCGACCAACAGCGCACTGCACCTGCTGGTGGCCACGATGCGTGGCGACAGCGACGCAAACATTATCGAACGAATCAAACAGCGCGTCGCCGAGGCGGCGGCGGCCAAGGATTGCATCATGACGCCTGCGATTGCGGCGGACCGCGAACGTGCACTGCAGACGCCCGAGTGGCAACTGGCCCGCTGTCTCGCGCTCGCCGCGTTCCTCGTAGCCAACGTGCCCAAGTCGTATCTTGGCGACTCCAAGGGCACGCGCGTGTCCGACCGCGCAGACACGGACGGA
>JBIPLF010000014.1:0-37093 GCA_044368015.1 Rickettsiales bacterium | reverse complement strand
ATTTGACCCATGAGGGAGTGCAGCACTTTGTAGTGATGGTGGCACCAAACAAGCATACCATCTATCCGGAATACCTGCCTCGCTGGGCGCAGTCAGCCTCGCTCGGGGCAATCGACGCCCTGTTCGCGACAACCGGAACGCAACGCTACCTCGATTTGCGGGGGGCGTTGCTGCGAGCGAAGGCGGATCAGCGGGTGCCCTTCTACTACAAGACGGATTCTCATTGGAATTTTCTGGGGGCATCGGTTGCGTTTGATGCGTTAGAGCAACGGCTGAGTATCACGAATCCGAAACTGAACCGGATACCCGATAGCAGTGGTCAACTCCGCCGTATTGCGGTGCGACAAGGGGGAGACCTCGCTCATTTTCTGCGTCTTTCGGATCAACTCAGCGATCATGAGCCTGTGTTGCGAGCGCTCATCCCGGTGGTAGAGACCACGCAGAGGGATTTCACGACCCGCCATATCCTTCATCAGGGAGGCAATCCGGTGGTGGAATCACCCATGACGCCCCTATGGGTTCAGTCCAGAGGCGCGTTAAATCAGCGGCGGGTATTGTGGTTGCGGGATTCATTCGGTACGGCGATGTCGCCTCTCATGGCCGCTAGTTTCAGCGATGTGCTGCAACTGGACATCAAGGCAGGATTTTCTTCGCCCGCCTATTTTGCGCATCTGGTGGAGCGCTTTCGCCCGGATTATGTGTTTTTCACCGTGGTGGAACGCGATGCCAGAGCCGATATGTTTACGGCATACCCACCGCCGCTTCCCGCCGATATGCCGCCCGCCTGCTGCTGAAGGTGATTGAACATCATCCGCAGATCGTGCTAGAGGCTACGTCTCAACCAAAGTAGGCGCGCATGATTCCCCGTTATTCCCGTCCTGAAATGGTGGCCATCTGGTCTGCCGAGCATCGCTATCACATCTGGTTTCTGATCGAAGCCCATGCGGCAAGCGCCATGGCGCGGCTTGGCGTGATTCCGCAGGAAGCCGCCGAGGTTATTTGGGCAAAAGGCAAAGACCTCACCTACGATGTCGCGGCGATTGACGCGATCGAGCAAGTCACCAAGCATGACGTGATCGCCTTCCTCACCTATGTGGCGGAGCATGTTGGGCCAGAGGCGCGGTTTATGCATCAGGGCATGACCAGTTCCGACGTGCTTGACACGGCGCTTTCCGTGCAGCTGAAGGAGGCCTCCGACCTGCTGCTCGCAGGGATAGACCGGTTGCTCGTAGCACTCAAAACCCGCGCCATTGAAACCAAAGACATGTTGTGTATGGGGCGTAGCCACGGCATCCATGCCGAGCCGGTGACCTTCGGCCTGAAGCTCGCCGGGTTTTACGCGGAGTTCGCCCGCAACCGGAAACGGCTGGAGCAGGCGCGGGCGGAGATCGCTACCTGTGCCATTTCCGGGGCGGTGGGTACTTTCGCGCATCTGGATCCGTCGGTGGAAGCCTATGTGGCGGAACAGCTGGGTCTGAGCGTGGAGCCGCATTCCACGCAGGTGATTCCGCGTGACCGCCATGCGATGTTTTTTGCCACCCTCGGCGTGATCGCCAGTTCGCTGGAGCGGCTGGCCACGGAAATCCGCCATCTGCAACGCACCGAAGTGCGCGAGGCCGAGGAATATTTCTCGCCGGGGCAGAAGGGCAGCTCCGCCATGCCGCACAAGCGGAATCCGGTGCTGTCCGAGAATCTTACCGGGCTGGCGCGGCTGGTGCGTGGCTATGTGACCCCGGCGCTGGAGAATGTCGCCCTGTGGCATGAGCGCGATATTTCCCATTCCTCGGTGGAGCGGATGATCGGCCCGGATGCCACCATCACGCTCGATTTCGCGCTGCACCGCGCAGCGGGGCTGGTGGAAAAGCTGCTCGTCTACCCGGAGGCGATGCAGAAAAACCTTACCCTTTATGGTGGGCTGGTGTTTTCGCAGCGCGTACTGCTGGCGCTGACGCAAAAAGGCATCAGCCGCGAAGATTCCTACGCCATCGTGCAGCGCCATGCCATGCGGGTATGGCTGGAGGGGGCGGATTTCCTCTCCCTGCTGAAAGAGGACGCTGAAGTGCGCACCCATTTCTCCGATACCGAGCTAGAAGCGCTCTTCGATTACGGCTGCCACACGCGGCAGGTGGAGACGATTTTCAACCGGGTGTTTGGGTAAGCCTTATGGCAGAGGTAGTCATCCTTGGAGCAGGCGGATTTATCGGCGGGGCGGTGGCAACAGGCCTGACCGCTGCCGGTGTCCGTGTGCGTGGATTCGGCCGCAGCCCGCATCCTTCGCATGTGGCCTGCGCCGAATGGGTGCAGGGCGATTTTTTTGATCCCGGTACCTTGCAGCAGGCGTTGCGTGGTGTGGATACCGTCTACCATCTGGTGTGCACCACCGTGCCTGCCTCTTCCAACGCGGATATTGCGGGCGATGCGCGGGATAATGTGCTGGGGGCGGTGCAATTACTGGAATGCGCGGTGGCGAGCCGAGTGCGGCGGGTGGTGTTTGTCTCCTCCGGCGGGACGGTTTATGGGGTTACTCCGGCGCGTCCGGTGGCAGAAACCCATCCCACGCGGCCCATCTGCGCCTATGGTGTCAGCAAGCTGGCGGTGGAACAATATCTGCATCTGTACGCACATCTGCATGGTATCACGCCGCTGATTCTGCGTGTGGCAAACCCCTATGGCGCGCAGCAAACCGGCGCGCGCGGGCAGGGGGCGATTGGGGCGTTTTTACGTAAAATCCGTGCGGGCGAGGCGCTGGATATCTGGGGCGATGGCGAAGTGGTGCGCGATTACCTGCATCTGGAGGATCTCGCCCGTGCCTTTGTCGCCGTGCATGGCTATGCCGGTGAGGAGCGGGTGCTGAATATCGGCAGCGGGGAGGGGACATCGCTCAACCGCATCATCGCATTGCTGGAGCAAGCGCTGGGGCATCCCGTGGAGCGGCGCTACACCCCTGCCCGCGCGCTGGACGTGCCCTATAATGTGCTGGACATCACCCGCGCCAAGCGGGAACTGCACTGGCAACCGCAGATCATGCTGGAAGCGGGGATTGCGGGGCTGGTCGCAGAGACAGTGGCCGAAACCAGTTAGAAAACTTCGACTTCGTATCCAGATTGCCGATCGGCCGCCGCCGCCAGATCCGCGGCTTGCTGAGTGCCTGCTCTATAGTGCAAGGTCATCTTATCTTTGTTATCCACCCAATGCGTTTCGCCTTTTATCTGGCCCTGCGTGTCTGGGGTATTGGTAGCGTCAAAAATGGCTGTACTCACGTCCTTCACTGTAACAAACCGCATGGATATTTTTCCCCTCACATGTTTCGACGAAGGGCATCCTAACCCGCGGATGTGTTTTTTTTTTCTGAAAAATGAAGGTTTTGTGATAAAGGGGATAGGCGTCATGCTGAGTGAAGCGAAGCATCTCTCCGTTTGCGTTGCCTGTCCCGGTTGAGAGATCCTTCGCCTGTGGCTCAGGATGACGGAGGTTGCGTCGCTTCGGGAAACCCCAAGCCTACTCCCCCACCAACACCTTCGTACTCTCCGTCACCACCTCTTTGCCATCCCGCAACACCGTGTAGGTGCCGGTATAGACGCCCGGTTGCCAGTCTTTGGTGTGGCGTTTGCCGACATATTGGAACATTACGGCTTTGGAGCGGTCCAGCGGTTTCATGTCCTGGGTGAGGAGTGTACTGCCATCCGGCGCGGTGATGGTAAACTGGGCGATATCGCCCTTCAATAACCCCATTACGTCGCTCCAGAAAATCAGGGCGGGAGCATCCGGGGCCAGGATCTCGGCGCGGTGGCCGCCCTCGCGCACATCCTGCACATTCGGTGTGCTATCGGTGAATCCCAGCCCCAACACGGCGGTGGAGCGGTAATCGAGCATCGCCAATGTTTGCTTCGACCAGAGCGGGTGACGCTCCACCTGACAGCCATCCGCCTTGGTATCTCCCACAAACGGGTCTACCACGCGGCCATCTTTGCGCACCGAAAGATGCACATGCGGGAACTCCGTGCTGCCGGAAAGCCCCACCTTGCCAATCACATCGCCCACTTTGAGCAACTGGCCGGGTTTCACCACAATACTGCCGCGCATCATGTGGCAATATTGGGTTTCCCAGCCATCCTCATGCACCACCACAATGCCGTTGCCGCATTCGCGGTTGGCGATCGCGTCCTTATTATCCTTCGTGATGCCTTCATCGGGCATTTCGTCGCGCACCCCGCGTACCGTGCCGGCGGCGGCGGTAATCACATCCACGCCCGCCCGCATTTCGGCGAGGTTTTTGAGGCGGATGTCGGTGCCCTTATGTCCGTCGTAACTTAGCGGCCCGCAGCGGTAATCCTGATACCCGGTGCCGCTATCACGATCGACATAATTCTGTACAAAGCAGTCTTTCCCCACCTCGCAATCAATGGGGAGTTCGAGTGTGAGGGCGTGGGCTTGGGTGCTCCAGAGCAGAGGGATTGTTGCTAATACCAACAGATTGTACAACACGCCAATTCTCATATTCACTCCCATTCCGCGATCACCGGTACATGGTCGGAAGGTTGCTCCCAGCCGCGTGCTCCTTTGAGGATACTGGCGCAGCGCAAACGCGGATGCAAGGGGGCGGTCATCCAGATATGGTCCAGCTTGCGACTACGATCCGCCGCCAGCCAGTCGCGAGCGCGGTAACTCCACCAGCTATAACTCTTCTCGGTTTCCGGTACAAAGCTCCGCACGGCGTCCCTCCATCCAAGTGTGGTTTGCAGACGGGTGAGTTTTTCTACCTCAATCGGGGTATGGCTCACCACATTCAGCAATTGCTTATGAGACCACACATCTTGGGGTAAGGGCGCAATGTTGAAATCGCCGACCATCAACAATTTTTCATCAGCGCGGTGTGCGGTGGGCAGCCATTCCGTCAGATGATCCAGAAACCGTAATTTATGGCCGAACTTTGGGTTCTCCACCGGGTCGGGAATATCGCCCCCGGCGGGGATATAGAAATTATGGAGTAGCGTGCCATCCGGTAGCCGGGCGCTGAGATGGCGGCAATCCTCCACCCCGGCAATGTGGGTGAAGGCAATATCGGTCAGCGGCAGTCTGGAGAGAATGGCGACACCATTATAGCTTTTCTCCCCCCGGAAGGCGAGGTGCGCATAGCCCATCTCGCGCAATGCATCGGCGGGGAAGAGATCGTCCGTCACCTTGGTCTCCTGCAAGCACAGGACGTCCGGCGCGTGCTCTTCGGTGAAGCGCTTGACCAGCGGCAGCCGCAGGCGGAGCGAGTTGATGTTCCAGGTGGCGAGTTTCATGGGGGTGCCTAGCGTGTAGCTTTTGAAGAGATGTGCTTTCTATAGGAAAAAGATTCTGTGCTCAAGCTTTGGAGTTTTAATAAATATTTAATCAAATAGCGCCTCTACCTATGGTACAGTGCACCGTTGCTAACAACTAATTTCATAGGGAGTAAATTCTATGTCAGATTGCGAAACAAAAATTCAGGGCAGACTTCGCGAGCTTCTTCTGGAGCTTGCCGACCAGTATCCCGAACAAGCAGAGTCACTTCTGCAAGCCTTGAACACAAAAGGAGTGTCTGTGCTAGAGCAGATAGAAAAAGAGCGCACCCTTGAGCAGCTTTCTGTGTTTTCTGATGTATTTGCCGAGGCGGGGGCAGAAGGTGTCGCAGCACAAATTAATAGCATTGCTGCCATTCTGCAGACGGGTCAATTTGAGATGGATGCTGATGCAGCAGTGAAGGAGGTATTGACGACCGTTGATGGTTTAAAAGTGGTTACCTACGATGCAACACCTGGCCAAGAATATCTGGGGATGGAGTTAACCAAAGATGATGGTACGGTAGTTGCGATGGTAGAATCCGCTCCTATTGATGGACTTGTGTTGTCATCAACCAGTTTCGTAACCAAAATGGACGAGAATTTTGATTTTATCAAAGGTGTTCTAGAACATGCTCTTCATCCATCTGAGCATGGCGGTGAGGAATCATTATCGCGTCCTTTGTGTACTCCCCCCAAACCACACCAGCAGCAGGAATACCGCAAACAAGTGCAGATGGTTTAGCGGCCTGTTGAAGAGGGGGAGGTGTTCGCCCTCAATTCCGCAGCGGCTTGCCGTTCTCCAGCATATAGGTGATGCGGTCCTGCGTCGGTCGGGTGCGGGAGAGGGCAATGAATCCAGCGCGTTCCAGATCCATGAGTTGCTGCTCGGTGACGGGATGGGTGGGGTCGGCGTTCCCTCCTGTCAGTGCGGTCGCCAGTTCGCCCGCCACCGCCGCGTCGTGCGGTGTCGCCTTGCCGCTGCTTACAAACCCTTCCACTGCCATCATCAGCGCTGCTTTGCCCGACGGGCCGGGGAGGGTGAGCGCCGCATCACGGGCGGGAGGGGTATAATTTGCGGCCATTTCCAGACAGAGCGATTTGGCGTCGGCCAGCACGCGCGCCCGGTTCATGGTGACGCGGCTCTTGGCATTGAGGAAACCAAACTCCTGCGCGTCGTCGGCGGAGGTGGAGACCTTCGCCATGCTGATAAGTTCAAAGGTTTTGGAGACGGCGGGCATCGGGCCACCCGGCATCTTGGGGGCGTTTGCGGCGCGCAGCAGCATCTCCGTGCAACCACCCCAGGCGGGGATTTCGCCGACTCCCCCTTCCACCAGGCCGATATAGGATTCCACATGCGCCTGCACCGCGTCGCAATGGAGGGCGATTTCGCAGCCGCCGCCCAGCGCCATCCCGGCCACCGCCCCGATGACGGGGAAGGGCGCGTATTTCATCGCCAGCATCGCCTGCTGCCCTTGCGTGAGAATATCGTCGATCATCCCCCATCCGGCGGTGTTGATGCAGAAAAGCAGCATCCCCAGATTCGCACCGACGCAGAAGTTGTCGGCATCGTTGCCAATGACGAGGCCCTTATAGCCCTTGCCGGTGATCTCTAGGCTCTTTTGAATCGCCTTCAGCGTATCGGTATCTACCGCGTTCATTTTGGAGGTGAATTCCAGACAGGTGACGCCATCGCCGATATCCCACAGCCGCGCCGAAGGGTTTTTGTAGAGCGGTTCCTTGCCGTGGGTGATGTCCGCGAGCGTCCAGGCATCCGGCAGCATCGGCACCGGTGTGTAGGTCGAGGCGGTGGTGAAGAACTGCCGCCCCTCTGGTTTGGTATCGTAAAACTTCCCGCTTCCCACGGCGGTGAGGAGCGCGGGCACGGTTTTCCCCCGCGAGGTGAGTTCGGCGGCGAGCCACGCCGCGCCGCTTTGGTCTTTGGTGGAAAGCCGGTCGATCAGCTCAAACGGGCCGTATTTCCAATTATATCCCAGCCGCATCGCTTCATCCACTCGCACGATGTCATCGGCGATCTCCGGCACCAGTGAGGCACTATAGGCGAGCACTTCCAACAGTACTTCGCGGGCGAACTTCCCGCCGATATCCGGATGATCCACCAGTGCACGCAAGCCCTGTTTCGCGCTGTCCACGCTTGAAAGGCTCGCCTTGGCTTCTGCACGGTACGCGCCGGTTTTAAGGTCTATCGCCTCTTTCTTCTTCCCGCCGCCCTCGGTGTTGAGACGGTAGAACCCGCCCTTGCCCTTGCGTCCGGTATAGCCGTCGGCGATCATCTTCGTCACCAGCTCCGGCTCGCTATAGAGGCTGTGCAGCCGGTCGGTTGCGGGGAGCGCCGCCAACATCGATTTCGCAATCAGCGGCATCAAATCAATCCCGATCAGGTCATACAACCCAAACACCCCGGTTTTGGGAATGCCCACGGGTTTGCCCATCACCGCATCGGCTTCTTCCACCGTGATACCGGAATTCAGCGCCTCGCTCAGCGCCGCAAAGAGCCAGAAGGCCCCAATGCGGTTAGCGATAAAGCCGGGCGTATCCTTGCATTCCACCACGCCTTTTCCCAACCGGATGTCGGTGATGGCGCGGATGCGTGCGATCACTTCAGGGCTGGTCTCCGGCCCGCAGATCAGTTCCAGCAGCCGCATATAGCGGGGGGGATTAAAGAAGTGGGTGATGAGAAAATCGCGGCGAAATCCCTCACTCATGCCTTGGGTCAGCAGCGCCAGCGGCAGGGTGGAGGTATTGGAAGAAACAATCGATCCCGGTTTGCGTGCGGCGTCGATGGTGCGGTAGACGTTATGCTTCACCTCCAGCTTTTCCAGCACCACCTCGATGATCCAGTCGGCATCGGCGAGCAACGCCGTGTGGTCCTCCAAATTACCCGGCGTCACCAGCCTGGCGCGTTTGGCATGGGTAAAGGGCGCGGGTTTGGTTTTGAGCGCTTTGGCGAGTGCCCCTTCCGCGAGCATGTTGCGGTTTTCTGCTCCCGCCGGGACAATATCCAGCAGGCTGACCTTCAAGCCCGCATTGGCACACTGGGCGGCGATTCCCATGCCCATCACCCCCGAACCGATCACCGCGACATGCTGGATGGATGCAACCATGGAAAAACTCCTTATAAGCCACGAACAGATGTGTCGCGTCAGCAAGCGCGAATCGTCATCCCAGCAAACGCTAGAACCCAGATTCCTTTTTCTACGCTGGTTCCCGGCTTGCGCCAGGATGACGTAGCCCACCTTTACAGCGACTGCGGCCCTGAATCTAGCAAAAGCGCAATCCAAAGCGGAAAGCGAGACAAAACGCCGTCGCCACCTATGCCGGAAAGAGACGCACATGATGGGGCGGTGGAAAGGGGCATTGATTTACGCTCGATTCTGTGAGACCAATCGCGGGGATCGTAGTGTCTATCCATTCACGAGGCAATATGTATGATTCTCCTGCACCCTGCACCCTGCACCCTGCACCCTGCACCCTGCACGCGTAAGGCGTAGCGGCGGGTTCCGTCATTGCGAGCGACCGAAGGGAGCGCGGCAATCCAGAAAGCAACAGACTGGATTGCTTCCTCGGCTACGCCTTCTCGCCATGACCTCTTCGTCCGGCTTCACCCTTGTCGAGCTCTCGATTGTCCTTGTGATTATCGGCCTGATCCTCGGCGGGGTGATGGTGGGAAGGAGCATGATTCAATCTGCTCGGTTGAATAAGGTCGGCGGTGAATTTGAACAATACAGTGCGGTTCTTGCGTTGTTCGTCGATAAATATCAGGGGCTGCCGGGTGACATGACCAATGCTTCGCAATTCTGGGCGGGATCTGCCAATGGGAATGGAGATGGCCAGATTACAGGCTCTTCTCCTGAGCCATTTGAGTTCTGGCGAGAGCTGGCGCGGGCAGGGATGATTAAAGGGTCGTTTACGGGGGTAACGGGGCCTGGCAACGCCATTGATGCCATCATCGGTGTGAATGTGCCAGCTTCCGCTTATACAGGTGGTGGGTATACGGCAACGTATGTTGGTGGTCAACTGTCCGGAACCTGTTGCCATTTCAATGGATATTACGGGAATGGATTGTTTTTTGGTGCGCAGTATGCCACCCCTTCGCATACTTGGGGGCGGTTGCTTCGGCCAGAGCAGATGCTGACACTGGATACCAAATACGATGATGGTAAGCCGGGAACGGGTATCATGCGGGCATGGGCGAACGAAACCTGTGCCGACACCACCGTGGTGACGGCAACCGATACAGCGGTGTACAATCTGTCTTCAACTGCCATCTGCTCGTTCATCTTCCTGTTTGGGAATTAGGTGCTCTAACTATTTCCTCCTTGCTTTTTGTGCAATCTTCGCTACAAACATCCACCTTCCCGCGCCCGGGCGTTGGCATGCCTTGGGGTGCGCGTTGAATGAAAAAACTTCTAACCTTTCGAGGATGAAATGCCAAAACGTAAAACCAAATCCAGCATCAAGGGGCGTTTCTCCCTGACCGGCACCGGAAAGGTCCGCGCCAATCAGGCCAATAAACGTCACGGCATGACCAAAAAGAGCAAGCGCCAGCTCCGCAATCAGCGTGGCACCACCGTGCTTGCCGCGGCAGACGCGAAAAACGTCATCCGCTTCTTTTTGCCCTATGGCCGCGATTAGTTTAGAAACAGAGGAGAAAACCCATGGCTCGTGTTAAACGTGGGGTTACCACCCACGCCCGTCATAAAAAAGTCCTGCAACGTGCGAAAGGCTACCGTGGCCGCGCCAAGGATTGCTTCCGCGTTGCAATTGAGAAGGTCGAAAAAGGCCTGCAATACCAATATCGCGACCGTCGTCAGCGTCGCCGAAATTTCCGCACATTGTGGATTCAGCGCATCAACGCCGCCGCCCGCATTCACGGGTTGCGTTACAGCGAATTCATGCATGGGATGCAGCTCGCCGGGATCGAACTGAACCGCAAAGTGCTGGCCGATCTCGCCGTGAGCGAGGAAGCCTCCTTTACCACCATCGTCGAAACGGTGAAAAAGGCGCTGGAAGCGGAAAAGAAGGCGGCGTAGTTCTGCCTTCACCTCTCCCTCTGATGGGGGAGGTCGGCGAGCCGCGTGAGATGGGGGAAACCCGTCGAATCGCGAAAGTGAGGCCGGGAGGGGGTGACACCCTCCCCCGGAATCGTAAACGATTCCGACCCCTCCCGTCGAGGTAGGGGTGACTCCTAGGGAGTAGCGATGGTTTCCGGTAACGATCTGAAACAAACGAATGCCGATGCGTTGGCAGCCATCTCCACCACCGCCACGCTTGATGCGTTGGAGTCGCTCCGCGTCCACTATCTCGGCAAAAAGGGCGTGCTCACCGAGCAGATGAAAACCCTCGGCGGCCTGCCGCCGGAGGAGCGCAAGGCCTTTGGTGCAGAGCTGAACGCCGCCAAGGACGCACTCGCCGCCGCGCTCGCCGCCCGTAAAGAAACCCTCGAAGCGCAGGCCCTGCAAGCTCAACTGGCGCGGGAATGGGTGGATGTCTCGCTGCCCATCCGTCCGGAAGGGAAGGGCAGCATCCACCCCATCAGTCAGGTGGTTGACGAGGTGATCGCCATTTTCGCCGAGCTGGGGTTTGAGGTGGCGCTGGGACCGGAGATCGAGGACGACTTCCACAATTTCACCGCGCTGAACATCCCGGAAGACCATCCCGCCCGGCAGATGCACGACACCTTCTATCTCAATGCCGAGCGCGACGGCCGCCCGCTGCTGCTGCGTACCCATACCTCGCCGGTGCAGATCCGCACCATGCTCAAGCAAAAACCGCCGATCCGCATTCTCGCCCCCGGCCCCACCTATCGTTGCGATTCCGACATCACCCACACGCCGATGTTCCATCAGGTGGAGGGGTTGGTGATCGACCGCGCCATCCATATGGGGCATCTGAAAGGCTGCCTCATCCATTTTGTGCAGCGGTTTTTTGGTGTGGAAGACGTGCCGGTGCGCTTCCGCAACAGCTTCTTCCCCTTCACCGAACCCTCGGCGGAGATGGATATTGGTTGCGAGCGCAAGGAGGGCAAGCTCACCATCGGCAAGGGCGCGGATTGGCTGGAGATTCTTGGCTGCGGCATGGTGCACCCGAAGGTGCTGGAACATGGCGGCATCGACCCCAATGAGTGGCAGGGTTTCGCCTTTGGCATGGGGATTGAGCGGCTGGCGATGCTGAAATATGGCATCCCGGATTTGCGCACCTTCTTCGATGCCGATACTCGTTGGCTGCATCATTATGGCTTTGCACCGCTGGATATTCCCGGTTTGCCGGAGGCGCGCACCCTATGAAACTCCCCCTCTCCTGCCTGAAAGAGCATCTGGAAACCGATGCGAGCGTTGCGCAGCTCTCCGCCACCCTCACCGCGATGGGGCTGGAGGTGGATGCCTGTCATGCGCAAGGGGAGGGGCTCACTCCCTTCACCGTCGCGCAGGTGTTGGAGGCGAACCCACACCCCAATGCCGACCGGCTGCGCTATTGTAAAGTGGATACGGGCGCCGAAACGCTCAATATCGTGTGCGGCGCGCCTAATGCGCGAGCGGGCATCAAGGTCGCGCTGGCGCGGGTGGGGACGCGTATTCCCGCCAGCGGCGAGGTGCTAAAACCCAGCAAAATCCGTGGGGTGGATAGCGAGGGGATGCTCTGCTCCGCCCGCGAATTGCAACTCGGTGACGACCATGATGGCATTCTGGAACTCCCCGCAGACGCCCCCATCGGCGCGCCCATCACCGAAGTGCTGGGGCTAAACGATGTGCTGTTTGACCTCAACATCACGCCGGATCGTGGCGATTGTCTGGGCGTATACGGCGTGGCGCGGGACTTGGCTGCGGCGGGGCTAGGGACACTGAAACCGCTGGAGCTTCCTACTATTTTGCGGAAAGGGGCAAGCCCCGTCTCCGTCACCATTGAAACCGATGCCTGCGCCCTCTTCTGGGGATGCAGCATCACAGGCGTCACCAACGGCGAAAGCCCGGATTGGCTGAAGCAAAAGCTGGAATCCGTGGGTTTGCGCCCCATTTCTGCGCTCGTAGACATCACCAATTATTTTACTATCGCCTATGGGCGGCCTTTGCATGTGTACGATGCCGACCGCTTGCAAGGGGGCATCCTCGTGCGCGACAGCCGCGATGGCGAGGGATTCGAGGCCCTCAATAACAAGCAATATGCTTTGCAATCAGGCGATTGTGTGATTGCAGATGAGAGCGGCGTGCTGGGCCTAGGGGGCATCATCGGCGGCACCTCTACGGGCTGCACGGAAACCACCCGCAATGTGTTTCTGGAGGCCGCGTGGTTTACTCCCTCGCGCATCGCGGCGGCCGGGCGGCGGTACCAGATAGACAGCGACGCCCGCTACCGGTTTGAGCGCTCCGTAGACCCTGCTTTCACCGAAACCGGGCTGCATTTGGCGACCCGGATGATTCTGGAACTCTGCGGCGGCACGGCCAGTGAGCCGGTGATGGCGGGATTGGTTCCCAACCTCAGCCGCGAGATCATGTTCCGCCCTGCACAGGTGGCCTCGCTGGGTGGGGTGAGCATAGGCGATGAAGGCATTTCTAATATTATCAGCGCAATAGGCTGCGACATTCAGAAAACGAATGAGCCGTCATGGCGAGTCACCACCCCCTCATGGCGGCCCGATCTGCATGGCGAGGCCGATCTGGTGGAAGAGGTGCTGCGCCTCACCGGATATGACGCGATTCCCGTGGCGGCGCTTCCTGTCTCGCGTGCGGCGTCCCGTCCTTTGCCGCTGATCCTCAAACGCATTCAGCAGGCGCGGCGTACGCTCGCGCTGCGCGGGATGCAGGAAATCTATAGCTGGTCGTTCCTCGCGCCCGCCATGCAGGCCCTCTTCCCGGTGGGTGAGGCGATTACGTTACAAAATCCCATCAGTCAGGATCTGGCGGTGATGCGCCCCAGCCTTCTGCCGGGCCTGCTGCAAGCGGTAGCGCGCAATGCAGCCTACGGGATGCCAGATACCGCCTTTCACGAGGTGCGCACGGTGTTTCACGGCACCACACCGGAAGCGCAGCTGCAAGTGGCCGGAGGGGTGCGGGCCGGGGCGTTTGCTGCCCGGTCGCCGCATCTGCCGCACCGGAATGTGGATTGTTTCGATGCCAAGGCCGACGCGCTCGCGGCGCTGGAAGCTTGCGGTGCGCCGGTTGCTAGCCTACAACTCACGCGGGATGCGCCTTCCTGGTATCATCCCGGGAAATCGGGCGTCCTGCGGTTAGGGAAACAGGTGCTCGCCCAGTTTGGCGAACTGCATCCCCGCGTGCTGAAGGCGTTGGAAATGGATCAATCCGTCAGTGGGTTCGAGGTGTTTCTGGATGCGATTCCCCAGCCTCGCGGCAAGGGAGGAAAGCCGAGCTTCACGGTGGTGGAGTTGCAACCTGTCTCCCGCGATTTCGCCTTTGTGGTGGCGAACGACGTACAGGCGGGCGATGTGGTGCGTGTGGTGACCAAGGCCGATCCCCAGCTCATCGCCGCCGTGCAGGTGTTTGACGTCTATACCGGGCCGGGGTTAGCGGAGGGCGAAAAATCGCTGGCGGTATCCGTGACGCTGCAACCCACCGCCCGCACCTTCACCGATGCCGAAATTGAGGCCATCCGCCAGAAGATTATCGGCGCGGTGCAATCGCAGGTCAGCGGACGGCTGCGGGCGTAGCGCCTCATGCCCTTCTGGAAAACATCCGCGCAACCCATTGAATATCCATCTGCTATCGCGCAGATGGATTCCCATGTCGCGGCGATGATTGCGGGCGAGGCCGGGCCGCTTGGCTGGATGCTGGAACACCCCCCCCTCTACACCGCAGGCACCAGCGCCAAAGCAGAGGATCTGCTTCATACGCAAGGGTTTCCGGTCTATCCCACTGGGCGTGGCGGGCAATATACCTATCACGGGCCGGGGCAGCGGGTGGTGTATGTGATGGCGGATCTGGGTAAACGTCCCGGTGCCAAACGCCACAACCTGCGTGCCTATGTGCAGGATTTAGAGCAATGGATTATCCATGCACTGCAATCCTTTGGTATAAAAGGAGAAGTGCGCGATGGCCGCATCGGCGTGTGGGTAGTGGAGCCGAGCGGAAAGGAGTCCAAAATCGCCGCGCTCGGTATTCGGGTACGCAAAGGCATTGCCTTTCACGGCATTGCACTCAATGTGCATCCAAACCTTCAGCATTTTCAGGGGATTATCCCCTGCGGTATCCGCGAGCACGGCGTCACCTCGCTGCACGCGCTGGGGGTAGAGGCTAGTATGGAGGCGGTGGATACGGCGTTGCAGGCAGCTTTCCCCTTGACCTTGGGGGATATTCTGGAGACATAAGGCCATGGCACTGAAACAATCCCCTTTTGCTCCCGCAATGTACCCGGAACTTCCTGTGATTGCAGGCGTTGAAATGGCCGTCACCGAAAGCGGCACGCGGTACAAAAACCGTCCGGATTTGCTGTGGATGCGCTTTGCTCCCGGTACGCAAGCGGCGGGGGTCTTCACGCAATCGCAAGCGGCGGCGGCTCCGGTGCAGTGGTGTCGGCACATACTGCCGCAGCATCAGGCGCGGGCCTTGCTGGTAAATGCCGGTAATGCCAACGCTGCCACGGGCGAGACCGGCATGGCGGCAGTGCATGCCATGACCGATGCGGCGGCGCGTCTGGCGGAATGTCAGGCAGAGGAGGTGTATGTCGCCTCCACCGGGGTGATTGGTCAGGCGCTCCCCTACGCGAAGTTGCTGACGCATCTCCCTGTATTACAAGCGAATGCATCCGATGGCGCGTGGCAACATGCTGCTCACGCCATCAGTACCACCGACACCTTCCTGAAGCTCGCCACCCGTCAGTTGCGGTTGGGGGAGCGGATCGTGACCATTAACGGTATCGCCAAAGGTTCGGGGATGATTGCGCCCAATATGGCGACCTTATTGGGGTTTATTTTCACCGATGCGGCGGTTCCTGGACCGCTTTTGCAGCAGATGCTCGCGGTTGCAGCGGATCGCTCCTTCAACGCCATTACCGTGGATGGGGATACCTCCACCAACGATACGCTGTTGGCTTTTGCGACCGGAAAGGCGGGTAATGCGCCCTTACAGGTGGGATCCGCCGAAGCGGAAGATTTTGCAACTGCATTAACGGAACTTCTGAGAGAGTTAGCGCAGGCCATTGTAAAAGATGGAGAAGGGGCGCAGAAATTCATCGCCATTCATGTCACCGGCGCGGTGTCTGAGGCTTCTGCGCGGAAGATAGGGCTCACCATCGGCAACTCGCCTCTGGTTAAAACGGCGATTGCCGGAGAAGACGCCAATTGGGGGCGAATTGTGGCCGCCGCCGGGCGGAGCGGTGAGCCAATCAACCCTGCCTCGCTTTCCGTTTCCATCGGGGGGGTGATCATCTGTCGGGACGGCCAGCTTGCCGCAGAGTATGAAGAGGCGCCGGTGGCGGCGCACCTCAAAGGGCAGGAGATTACGATTTATCTGGATGTCGGGACCGGCACAGGGGCCTCCACCGTCTGGACCTGCGACCTCACGCACGAATACATTGCGATTAACGCGGATTATCGCAGTTAGGCGGTGTTTGCTATCGGCCCAACAAAAAGGCCCCGGAATTTCCGAGGCCTTTTGATAGGTAGCGATAAAGCCAGAACTTATGCAGCGGCTTCCGCGTCGTCTGCCATCATCACCGGACCAGAATCCTGACCGCGTGCCGACACATCGCGATCCACGAATTCAATAATCGCCATCGGAGCATTATCCCCACGACGGAATCCGGCCTTCATAATCCGGATATAGCCGCCATTGCGGGCTTTATACCGATCCGCCAGCACTGCAATCAGCTTTTGTGCTGTTTTATCATCCTTCACGCGGGTGAGGATGGTGCGGCGTGCATGGAGATCCCCCGCCTTTCCAAGGGTCACGAGCTTCTCCACATAGGGACGCAGCTCCTTCGCTTTGGGAAGGGTGGTTTGGATTTGCTCATGCTTCACCAGCGCATCGGCCATATTGGCCAGAAGTGCTTTCCGGTGTGGGGTCTTGCGGCCCAGTTTGCGTGCTGCGATACGGTGACGCATAAATATTCTCGCTTAATAGGGGTGTTCGAAACGTTTGGCCAATTCTTCGATATTTTCTGGCGGCCATCCAGCGACATCCATGCCGAACCGCAGCCCCATATTGCCCAGAATCTCTTTGATTTCGTTCAGAGATTTACGGCCAAAATTGGGGGTACGGAGCATTTCCGCTTCGCTTTTTTGCACCAGATCGCCAATATACACAATATTGTCGTTTTTCAGGCAGTTGGCGGAACGGACGGAAAGCTCCAGCTCTTCCACCTTTTTCAGCAGATGCGGGCTGAAGGGGAGATCGTCGCGCTGTTCTTCGCGGGCGGCATGCACCGGCTCTTCGAAATTGATGAAGAGCGATAGCTGATCCTGCAAAATTTTGGCCGAAAACGCTACGGCATCTTCCGGAGAAATCGCGCCGTTGGTTTCGACATTGAGCACCAGCTTGTCATAGTCGGTCACCTGACCCACGCGGCTATCGCCGACGGTATAGGAAACACGCTTCACCGGGCTGAACAGTGAATCCACCGGAATATAGCCAATCGGCGCATCTTCCGGACGGTTATTGCTGGCCGGAACATAGCCTTTGCCGCTGGCGATATAGAGATCCATATGCAGCTTGCCGCCCTTATCGAGCGTGCAGATCACGAGATCCTTGTTGATGACTTCCGCATGGCCACCCGTGTCGATCATACCGGCGGTCACTTCACACGGCCCTTCGGCGCGGAGGGTCATTTTTTTCGGTTCCGGACCATGGGGCTTCAGAATCAGCGATTTGATGTTGAGGATAATATCCGTCACATCCTCGCGCACGCCGGGTACCGAAGTGAATTCATGCAACACGCCATCCATTTTGATGGCGGTCACGGCACCACCCTGAAGGGAAGAGAGCAACACACGGCGCAGCGCATTCCCCAAGGTGAGGCCAAACCCGCGCTCCAGCGGTTCCACCACAATCACAGCCTGACGGGAAGCATCCCCCACTTGCTGAAACTCCAGCTTGGAGGGCTTAATCAGTTCTTTCCAGTTACGGTTGATCACAGAGGTGACTCCCAAAGTAAAAAGGCTCTATTAAACACGACGGCGTTTTGGCGCACGGCAACCATTGTGCGGAATCGGCGTGACATCGGCGATACCGGTGACGGTCAGTCCCACGATATGCAGCGCACGCACGGCTGACTCACGTCCCGAACCGGGGCCTTTGACTTCCACCGTCACGGTTTGTAGCCCGTGTTCCTGAGCGGCCTTTGCCGCTGCTTCCGCTGCCACCTGTGCGGCATAGGGGGTGGATTTCCGCGCACCCTTGAAACCCTGAGCACCAGCCGACGACCAGGCAATCACATTGCCCTGATTATCGCTGATGGTGATAATCGTATTATTGAAGGTCGCATTCACATGCACCACACCGGTGCTAATGTTTTTGCGTTCGCGCTTTTTCAAGCGTGGAGCCGGAGCATTTGCCATATCAGTTCCTCAACTATTTCTTCTTACCGGCGATCGGTACCGCTTTCCCTTTACGGGTGCGGGCATTGGTATGGGTACGTTGACCACGTACGGGAAGTTTTTTGCGGTGACGCAGGCCGCGATAGGTACCAAGGTCCATATGGCGCTTGATATTCATCGACACCTGACGGCGCAACTCACCTTCCACCGTGTATTCCTGGTCAATGATTTCACGCAGGCGAATCACTTCCGACTCCGAAAGATCCTTCACGCGCTTACCGAGTGTAATCCCGGCCCGTTCGCAAATCTGACGGGCGGTGATTTCACCGATACCAAAAATATACGGCAGAGCAAACTCTACGCGTTTTTGAGTGGGGATATTCACCCCCGCAATCCGTGCCACCTGTAAACCTCCTGCACGCAAATGTTACGTCACTAACTAGACGAAAGGGTGCGAACTATAGGCGCATTTCCCTTCAAGTCAACCATTCTATTCACTCGTCCCGCGTAATCCGGGTCTCCTTCGCACCATCGCTTACACGCACGCTGCCTGCGCCTGCGTAATGGCATGGATAATAGCCTCTTCCACGCGATCCATGGCTTCCATCCCATCCACCGTCGCCAGCACAGCCTGCTTCCGGTAATAGGGAAGGAGAGGGGCCGTCTGCTGATGGTAGGCCGCTAAGCGCTTGGTCACGGTTTCTTCATTATCATCCTTGCGGCAGGAGAAACTGGTCTCCCCGCAGGCATCGCACACGCCTTCCTGCCGTGGTGGTTTGAAACGCGTATGATACCCCGCACCACAGGCAGCACAGCTAAACCGCCCCACAATCCGTTCCACCAGCATGGCATCATTGACTGCAATCTCTACCACCGCAGTGAGGGATTTCCCCTGATCGGCGAGCATTTCGTCCAGCGCTTCCGCCTGTGCGGTGGTGCGCGGGAAGCCATCAAGAATAAACCCGTTACGGCAGTCAGGCTGTTGAATGCGGTCGCGGATCAACGCAATCATGATCTCGTCGGAAACCAGCGCGCCGCTGCTCATAATTGCCTGTAGCTGATTGCCAAATGGGGTGCCGCTTTTCGCTGTCTCGCGCAGCATGTCACCGGTGGAGAGCTTGGCAAGCCCCATGCGCGATGCAATCCGCTCGGCCTGCGTACCTTTACCTGCACCGGGAGGGCCAAGGAAAATCAGGTTCATTTTTTCCCCTTCGTCAGACGGGCTTTTTTAATCAAGCCCTCATACTGATGGGCAAAGAGATGGGACTGAATCTGCGTGACGGTATCCATGGTCACATTCACCACAATCAACAGGCTGGTGCCGCCCAGATAGAAGGGCACAGAGTACTTTGCCATCAACACTTCCGGCACGCTGCACACAATGCAGAGATACGCCGCACCCAGTACCGTAAGTTTGGAAAGAATACCATCCAGATACTCAGCCGTCTGTTTGCCGGGGCGGATACCCGGAATAAACCCGCCATTTTTCTTCAGCATTTCGGCTGTGTCGTCGGGATTGAAAATCACCGATGTGTAGAAGAAGGCGAAGAACACAATCATCACCATAAACAGCGCGATATAGAGCGGCTGACCATGCGACAGATACGCTGCTACCCAGGCGATCCACCCCGTACTCGGCGTACCGCCACCCGAAAACTGCGTGATGGTGAGAGGAAAGAGCAGCAGGGAGCTGGCAAAAATCGGCGGAATCACGCCCGCCACATTGAGCTTCAGCGGCAGATGGGAGCGATCCCCGCCGAACATTTTATTGCCCACCTGACGTTTGGGATATTGTACCACAATCCGGCGCTGTGCGCGTTCAATAAATACGATCAGCACCAACAGGCTCAGCGCCAGCAGCAACAGTAAAAGGATAAACTCCGTAGACATCGCCCCCTTGCGGCCCAGCTCAAAAGTGCTGGCGAGCGCACTCGGAAGCCCTGCCACAATCCCGGTGAAAATAATCAGGGAGGTGCCATTGCCAATGCCCCGTGCCGTCATTTGTTCGCCCAGCCACATCAGGAACAAGGTCCCGCCGGTGAGGGTAATGGCGGTGGAAAGACGGAAGAACAAGCCCGGCTCATGCACGGCCATCATGCCGCCATGGCCCATTTGCTCAAGCCCTACAGCAAGTCCAATACCCTGTACCAAAGCCAGCGCCACGGTGGCATAGCGGGTATATTGGTTGATTTTACGGCGTCCGGATTCGCCTTCCTTCTTCAGCGCTTCCAGCTCTTTGGAAACCGCCGTCAGCAGTTGCATGATAATAGAGGCCGAAATATACGGCATGATGCTAAGCGCAAACACCGACATCCGGCCTAGCGCACCACCAGCGAACATGTCCACCATCCCCAGCACGCCGGAACTGCGATGTTTGAAAAACTCAGCCAGCACATGGGTGTCGATGCTGGGAAGCGGTACATAGGTGCCGATGCGGTAGACAAGCAGCGCGCCGATGACAAACCAGATACGCTTTTTGAGTTCGGTGGCCTTAGAGATCAGTCCGAAATCAAGATTCGCAGCAAGACGTTCCGCGGCGGAGGTCATTACGCAGCTACCGTCACGCTTCCGCCCACTTTTTCAACACCAGCCTTAGCGGTAGCCGAAACAGCATCCACGGCAATCGTGAGTTTGGTCTTCAGCTCTCCGCGACCCAGTAATTTCACAGGCATATCGCGCTCGCGGATCAGGCGTTTTTCCTTCAGCAGGGCGGAGGTCACCGTTTCCTTACCGGAAAGTTTGCCGCTTTCGACCATGCGTTGCAGATCATCCAGATTCAGCACCAGAAATTCCTGACGCGCATGGTGATGAAAGCCGCGTTTCGGCAGACGACGATAGAGCGGCATCTGACCACCCTCAAAGCCGTTCAGGGACACCCCCTCGCGGGATTTCTGTCCCTTAATACCGCGGCCGCAGGTTTTACCCTTTCCGGAGCCAATACCACGACCCACCCGCATACGCGACTTGCGTGCGCCGGGATTATCCGAAATCTCGTTCAAGCGAATCGTCGTCATGGGTTACTTTCCTTCTGCTACAATCGTCACCAGATGATGCACCGCTGCGATCCGTCCCCGTGTGGAGGCGGTATCAGGCAGCGTATGCTCCCGGCCTATCTTATTCAACCCAAGTGCAATCAGGGTTTTGCGTTGGTATTCCTGACGTCCGATGGCGCTGCCAAGATTTCGGAGCGGCTGCCTTGGCGGAAGTCTTCGCCACTTTTGGGGCGGAAGCCTCTTCCGCCTTAGGCGTTGCTTTCGCGGCGGACGCTTTGGGCTTGGTCGTGGGTTTGCTATTCGTGGTCATGATCCGCTCCCTTTTCGCCGGAGACACCCATCGCCAATTCACGACGGTTGATGATTTCGTTAATTTTCTTGCCACGTTTCCCGGCAATCGCACGGGGCGAACGCACCGCACGCAGCGCATCAATGGTAGCTTTCACCATGTTGTGCGGGTTGGAACTGCCGATCGATTTCGCGACCACATCCTGAATACCCACGGCTTCAAAGATGGCGCGCATCGGACCACCGGCGATGATTCCTGTCCCCGCAGGGGCAGAGCGTAGTGCCACTTTACCGGCACCATAACGGCCCTGCACATCATGGTGGAGTGTGCGGCCTTCGCGCAGTGGCACGCGGAGGAAGGAGCGCTTGGCGGCGTCGGTTGCTTTCCGCACCGCTTCCGGTACTTCTTTCGCTTTACCCGTGCCATATCCCACGCGACCCTTGCCGTCACCGACGACGACGAGAGCGGCAAAACCGAAACGGCGACCGCCTTTCACCACTTTGGCGACACGGTTCACACCGATCAGCTTTTCGATCAGATCCAATTCTTTACTTGCGGCTTGATTCATACCATCACCAATGTGTTTAGAATTTCAGTCCGGCTTCGCGTGCGGAATCCGCCAACGCTTTGACCCGGCCATGATAGAGATATCCACCGCGATCAAACGCGACTTCCGACACTTTCACGCTTTTTGCCAGTTTGGCAATCTGCGCACCAACTTTCTGTGCGGCCTCAATATCGGTACCGGTTTCCAGTTTCAGCGCTTTATCGAGGCTGGAAGTGGAGGCCAGTGTTTCACCTTTTACGTCATCAATCAGCTGAGCATAAATATGCTTCTGCGAACGAAATACCGAAAGGCGCACCTTCGGATGACGCTGTGTACGCATTTTATAGCGCACACGACGGGCACGGCGATCATGCAATGCATGGGATTTTGCGGTAGACATCGTGTTTTCCTACTTCTTCTTACCTTCTTTGATGATCACACGCTCATTTTCATAGCGTACACCCTTACCCTTATACGGTTCCGGCGGCCGGAACGAACGGATCTCAGAGGCAACCTGTCCAACAAGCTGGCGATCCGCACCGGAAATTTCCAGACTGGTCGGCTTTTCAGACTTAATGGCCACGCCTGCCGGAATCGCGTATTTGATTTCGTGGCTATAACCCAGTGTCAGGGTGAGAATCGGCCCGTTCAGAGAGGCACGGTAACCCACACCCAGAATTTCCATCCGAATCGTGAATCCTTCCGAAACACCTTTCGCCATTCCGGCGATGGTGCTCCGCATCGTGCCCCACATAGCGCGGGCATGGCGGGTATCATTAGCGGGTTTCACCCAGATTTTTCCGTCCGTCACTTCCACCGCCACATCGGAGGTGAGGGGACGCATGAGCGTTCCAGATTTCCCTTTCAGGGTAATGAGGGTCGGGGTAACCGACACTTCAACACCCTGCGGGACCGGAACGGGTAATTTTCCAACGCGCGACATGAGATTCAATCCTTATCTTAAGCGACTTCGCACAGCACTTCGCCGCCGACCTTATTAATCCGTGCTTCGTAGTCGGACATCACTCCCTTAGAGGTGGAGATGATGGCGATACCCAGCCCGTTGCACACGCGGGGAAGCGTCTCTACACCGGAATAGACGCGACGTCCAGGGGTCGAAATTCGATTCACCGACTGGATGACCGGCTGACCATCATGGTATTTCAGCGTCACTTCCAGATTCCGGTGCCCTTTGGCATCGGTTTGTTCGTCGATATCACGAATGTAGCCTTCGCGTTTCAGCACTTCCAGAATGTTGCGCAGCACATTTGAAGCAGGGCAGGAAATCTGCGCCAGACGGGCGCGTTGCCCGTTACGAATGCGGGTTAACATATCGGAGATGGGATCATTCATACTCATGGGACTCTATCCTTCTACCAGCTCGATTTCGTCACGCCCGGCAGCAAGCCAAAGCCTGCCAGTTCACGGAGCGCGATACGCGAAAGTTTCAGTTTACGGTAGTAACCGCGGGGACGTCCCGAAAGCTCGCAGCGATTACGTACACGCACACGGGCCGAATTGCGGGGAAGTTTGGCCAGGGCCACCTGCGCGGCAAAACGGTCCTCGAACGAGGTGCCCTTATCCATGATGGTCGCTTTCAACGCGGCACGACGCGAAGCATATTGCTTGGCCATTTTAGCGCGGCGCTTATTGTTCTCAATCGCACTGGTCTTTGCCATGGGGTCCTCGTTATTTCGTAAACGGCATGTTGAATCCGGCAAGAAGCGCTCTTGCTTCGTCGTCGGTATTGGCGGAGGTCACAAACACTATATCCATACCGCGAACCTTGTCCACCCGATCGTAATTGATTTCGGGGAACACAATCTGCTCACGGATCCCCAGCGCATAATTGCCGCGTCCGTCAAAGCTCTTGGGCGAAATACCGCGAAAATCCCGAATGCGGGGGAGGGCGATATTCACCAGACGGTCCAGAAACTCATACATCCGGTCGCGACGCAGCGTGACTTTACAGCCAATCGGCAGGCCTTCACGCAGCTTGAATCCGGCAATGGACTGCCTGGAGCGGGTCATGGCTGGCTTCTGACCGGAGATCAGGGCCATTTCTGCCAATGCCGCATCGAGCTGCTTGGAGTCTAGCGCAGCTTCGCCGACGCCCATATTGATCACGATCTTTTCCAGACGTGGAATCTGCATCACATTCGTGTAATTGTACTGCTTTTGCAAAGCAGGACGAATGGTTTCTTGATAAGTAGCTTGTAAGCGCGCGGCCATGTTTTTAACTCCTACGCATCGATCGCTTCGCCGGAGCGCTTGGCAATGCGCAGTTTCCGACCATCTTCGAGAATTTTAAATCCAACGCGGCTCGGCTTTCCCGTTTTAGGGTCAGCAATGGCGACATTGGACAGGTGAATGGGGGCTTCCATATGTTCCAGCTTCCCGCCTTGCATGCGGTTCGCTTTGCGGTGTTTGGTCACGATATTGACACCTTTCACGGTCAAACGCGATTCCTTAGGGAACACGCGCAATACCTCGCCCTTGGTGCCTTTATCGCCACCAGAGAGCACGATGACCGTATCGCCTTTTTTAATTTTTGCCATAACCTAGAGCACCTCCGGTGCCAGCGAAATGATTTTCATAAACTTCTTGGCGCGCAATTCGCGGGTTACCGGGCCAAAAATACGGGTGCCAATCGGCTCGTTATTTTTGTTGATCAGCACCGCCGCGTTGTTGTCAAAGCGGATCGCGCTGCCATCGGGACGACGGACTTCTTTCGAGGTCCGCACCACCACGGCGCGATGCACTTCGCCTTTTTTCACTTTGCCTTTCGGGATGGCGTCCTTGATCGACACCACGATCACGTCTCCCACTGTGGCCGAACGGCGGCGCGAGCCACCAAGCACCTTGATACATTGCACACGGCGGGCACCGGAATTATCGGCGACATCCATGTTTGAGTGATTTTGAAGCATCGTACTTCTCCTTATTCTTTCGTTGCCTCAAGGTTACTCGTACAACGCAACCCAGCGCTTGCGCTTGGAAATGGGGCGAGACTCCTCAATACGGATCACATCACCGGTTTTGAAGCGGTTCTGCTCATCGTGAGCGGCATATTTTTTGGTACGGCGAATGGTCTTTTTGTAGATCGGATGGGTCACGCGACGTTCCACCAACACGGTGACCGTCTTGTTCTCTGCATCGCTCACTACCTGACCTTGTAACACGCGCTTTGGCATAGGATTTAAGCTCCAGCTTTCTGTGCAAGCCGCTTTTCATTGAGCACGGTCAGGATGCGAGCCGTATTACGACGCACCTGACGGATGGCCGTAAAGCTCTGCAACTCGCCAGATGCTTTCTGAAAGCGCAAATGCAGCGATTCTTTTTTCATTTGCAGCAACAGGGATTGCAATTGATCCACTGATTTACCGCGTAATTCCTGAACGTCCATTGTTGATACTCCTAGGCCGCACGAGAAACGAATTTGGTCTTAATCGGCAGCTTGGCAGAAGCCAGCGCAAAGGCCTCACGCGCAATCTCTTCCGGCACACCGTCCAATTCAAACATCACCCGACCGGGTTTGACTTTGGCAACCCAGTATTCCGGGGCACCTTTACCTTTACCCATCCGAACCTCGGCGGGTTTTTTGGAAACCGGCACATCCGGAAAAATCCGGATCCATAGACGACCCACGCGTTTGACATGGCGGCTGATGGTCCGACGTGCCGCCTCAATTTGACGCGCGGTCAAACGAGCAGGCTCCAGTGTTTTCATGCCGTATTCACCGAAATTCAAATCAAACCCACCCTTGGCATTGCCATGAATGCGGCCCTTATGCGCCTTCCGGTATTTCGTTCGTTTGGGACTCAACATAACTACTACTCTGCTTAGGCCGCTTGTTGTTTTTCAGCGGGTTGTTCTTTGGGCGCGTTGACGGTCAACACTTCGCCTTTGAATACCCACACCTTAATACCAATCACACCATAGACCGTGTTGGAACGGGCAATACCGTAATCAATGTCCGCACGCAGGGTATGGAGCGGCACACGACCCTCACGATACCATTCCATCCGGGCGATTTCCGAACCGGCCAGACGACCGGAGCAGTTGATCCGAATCCCTTCGGCACCCAGACGCATCGCGGATTGCACGGAGCGCTTCATTGCACGACGGAACGACACACGGCGCTCAATCTGTTGTGCAATGCTTTCGGCGATCAGCGTCGCATCAATCTCCGGCTTACGGATTTCCACCACGTTGATGGCCGCATTCTCACCAGTGATTTTCTCGATTTCTTTCTTCATTTTATCGATATCGCCGCCCTTTTTGCCGATCAGCACGCCGGGACGGGCGGTATGGATATTCACGATCACTTTCTTGGCAAGGCGCTCAATCACAATGCGCGAAATCGACGCACTGCGGGTGAACTCGCTCATGTAGCGGCGGATTGCCAAATCCTGATGTAGCTTATCGGCGTAATCGCGTCCGGCATACCATACGGAATCCCAAGAGCGATTAATGCCCAGACGCATACCAATGGCATTGGTTTTCTGACCCATCGTCTATTCCTCTTTTTCGCGTAAGACCACGGTCATGTGGCTGAAGGGTTTGCAGATACGTCCCATACGACCGCGAGCGCGGGAGTGAAAACGACGCATTTCAAATGCTTTGCCGACCGTTGCTTCGCTGACATACAGCGAATCAATATCCAGACCGTGATTGTTCTCTGCATTGGCCACAGCGGACTGCACCAGCTTTTTGACATCCTTGGCCACCTTCTTGTTCAGAAAGGTGAGCTGGGTGATCGCATCGCCGGCTTTCATGCCGCGAATAAACTGAGCAACCAGATTGAGCTTACGCGGGCTGGTACGCAGATTGCGCACGGTAGCCGCAGCTTCATTCTGTGCAAAACGACGGGGAGTAGGTGCTTTGCTCATCGCTATTTCGCCTTCTTATCCACACCGTGACCATGGTAGGTACGGGTAGGGGAGAATTCACCGAGCTTATGCCCGACCATATCCTCGGAGACCAGCACGGGAATGAATTTCTTACCGTTATAGACACCGAACGTCACACCCACAAACTGAGGGATGATGGTCGAACGGCGCGACCAGGTCTTCACAATTGTATTTTTACCGCTGCTGCGCACCTGCTCCACTTTCTTGAGCAGATAGCCATCAACAAACGGACCTTTCCAAACCGAACGTGCCACGACACGGTCTCCTTATAGTTACGAACCTTTAACCTGATGGCGGCGACGCACAATAAATTTGCTGGTCGCTTTATTGGTCCGTGTTTTCTTACCCTTCGTCGGTTTACCCCAGGGAGTCACCGGATGACGACCACCCGAAGTCTTCCCTTCACCACCGCCATGTGGGTGATCGACCGGGTTCATCGCCACACCGCGAACAGAAGGACGAATCCCCATCCAGCGGCTACGACCGGCTTTCCCAATCACGACGTTTTGATTGTCGGGATTCGAAACAGCACCCACGGTTGCCATACACTCACCACGCACCATGCGAAGCTCACCAGAGCGAAGCTTCACCAGAGCATAACCGGCGTCTTTACCGACCAACTGCACATAGGCACCCGCAGAACGTGCAAGCTGACCGCCTTTTTTAGGCTTCAACTCAACATTATGCACCACGGTACCAACGGGAATGGATTTGAGTGGCAACGCATTGCCGGGCTTAATATCCACTTTTTCGCCCGCAATGATGGTGTCGCCTACGCTCAGACGCTGAGGCGCCAGAATATAAGACTTTTCACCATCAGCGTAGCTAATGAGAGCAATAAACGCGGTACGATTCGGATCATACTCCAGACGCTCAATGGTTGCCGGAACATCCCATTTCTGACGCTTGAAATCGACCAAACGGTACTTGCGCTTATGCCCACCACCGATATGGCGTGCAGTAAGGCGACCGTGATTATTACGTCCACCGGTCTTTGTCAAGCCTTGCGTCAATGTTTTCTCTGGTTTTCCCTTCCAGAGTTGCGAATGATCCACCAACACCAGCTGACGCTGGGAGGGAGTGGTGGGATTGTAATTCTTAAGAGCCATGATAGCGATCCTTAGGCGACGGAGGTAAGGTCAATGGTCTGACCGGCAGCAAGCGTGACCACCGCTTTTTTACGGTCAGCACGGCGACCCGCACGACCCTTCAGGCGCTTCACCTTGCCTTTGAGGTTAGAGGTATTCACCGCCTCTACCTTCACTTTGAACAGAGCCTCCACGGCGCTTTTGATCAGCGGCTTGGTGGCGTCCGGACGCACATAAAACACCACCTTGTTTTGCTCGGAAGCATAGGTAGCTTTTTCGGTTACGACCGGAGAGCGGAGAATATCGTAATAGAGGGTGTTCATGCTAGGCGCTCCTTCAGGGCGTCCACGGCCGCACGGGTCAACACCAGCCGGTCGTGACGCAAAATATCCAATACATTGGCTCCCTGAACCGGCAGCACATCCACGCCTTTCAGGTTCCGTACCGCCAGCATGAAGTTGGTGTCCACTGCTGGACCGTCAATCACCAGCGCCGAACGCCAGCCAAAGGCGGAGAATTGCTGCGCCATTGGCTTCGCTTTGGGAGAGGAGAGGGTGTTGTTTTCCACCACCACCAGCTCACCGGCCGCTGCTTTCGCGGAAAGGGCAATCTTCAAGCCGAGCTTTCGGACTTTCTTAGGCAGGTCGTAGGCATGGCTACGCACCACCGGCCCATGGCTGATACCACCGCCACGGAACTGAACGGAACGCGCACTACCCTGACGGGCGCGGCCGGTTCCTTTTTGGCGCCATGGCTTAGCTGTGGTACCGCTCACCTGCGTGATGGTTTTGGTGGCATGGGTACCGGCGCGTTTTTTGGCGCGCTGCCATTCCACGACGCGATGCAGTAAGTCCTGACGGACAGGCAGGGCAAAAATCGTGTCATCCAACTCGATATCGCCGCTGGCTTTGTTGTCCCAGGTGATGACATTCGTCTTCATGGGGCTTAAGCTCCTTGTTCTTCTGCGGGTGCTTCTGCTTTGGGAGCATCGGCCTTACCCGTCGTTTTAAGAGACGCAGGCAGTGGGGCATTGGCGGGGAGGGGACGCTTCTTCGCATCACGCACCATCACATAGGCACCGTTCGAACCGGGAACCGCACCGCGCACTACAATCAGGCCACGCTCCACATCGGTGGAGATGATTTCCAGATTCTGGATGGTCACGCGTTCATCACCGTAGTGACCGGCCATCTTTTTGCCTTTGAACACTTTGCCCGGATCCTGACGCTGACCGGTCGAACCATGGGAACGATGCGAAATGGATACACCGTGCGTGGCTTCCAAACCGGCAAAGTTATGGCGTTTCATAACCCCGGTAAAACCACGACCCTTGGTTTGGCCAATGACATCCACATATTGGCCATCCACGAAATGGTTGGCGGCAATTTCCTGCCCCACTTGCAGCATGCCATGCTCGGAAACACGGAATTCCACCACCTTATGCGGGGCTTCCACTTTGGCCTTGGCATATTCACCGCGTTGTGGTTTGGCGAGGTTCTTGGGTTTTACACTGCCAACACCCACGCGCACGGCCATGTAGCCGTCTTTTTCCTGAGTGCGCACACCCACCACACGGGGGCTTTGCAGGCTCAACACGGTCACAGGCTCATGTACACCGAATTCGTTGTACACACGCGACATGCCTTCTTTTTTGGCGATCAATCCGGTACGCATTAGTGTGCTCCTGAACTGGCCAGTTTGATTTCCACATCGACGCCGGAAGAGAGTTCCAGCTTCATCAGCGCATCCACCGTTTGCGGTGTTGGCTCATGGATATCAATCAGGCGCTTATGCTCGCGGATCTCGAACTGATCACGCGATTTTTTATCGATATGAGGCGAACGGTTGACCGTAAAGCGCGTGATCCGGTTGGGCAGCGGGATCGGCCCGTTTACCTTGGCACCGGTACGCTGTGCGGTCCGAACGATTTCACGCGATGCCTGATCGAGCACGCGATAATCGAACGCCTTCAGCCTAATCCGTATTTTCTGTCCTTCCATGACACGTCTCTAAGTAAATCCCCACCTGCGCAAAGACAGGTGGGGATAAGGTTATGCGTACAAATCTAGGCAATAATTTTGGCAACCACACCGGCACCCACCGTACGACCACCCTCACGGATGGCGAAGCGGAGCCCGTCATTCATCGCAATCGGGCAGATGAGTTCCACCGTGATTTTGATGTTGTCGCCGGGCATCACCATTTCCGTGCCCTCAGGAAGGGTCACCACACCCGTTACGTCGGTGGTGCGGAAATAGAATTGCGGGCGGTAGTTGGCAAAGAATGGGGTATGACGACCACCTTCTTCTTTGCTCAGCACGTAAATTTCGGTTTCGAATTTGGTGTGCGGAGTAATCGAACCCGGTTGTGCCAGCACCTGACCGCGTTCCACATCCTCACGCTTGGTACCGCGGAGAAGCACACCCACGTTATCCCCTGCAAAACCTTCATCCAGCAGCTTGCGGAACATTTCGACACCGGTGCAGGTGGTTTTGGTTGTTGGGCGAATCCCGACGATTTCCACTTCCTCACCGACCTTCACTTTACCGGCTTCGATACGGCCCGTCACCACGGTCCCACGGCCGGAGATGGAAAATACATCCTCAATCGGCATCAGGAACGGACGATCCAGCGGACGCACCGGCTCTTTGATATAGGCATCAACGGCGTCGAGCAATTGACGGATGGCATTTTCGCCGAGTTCCGGATTTTTGCCTTCCAGCGCACACAGAGCGGAACCTTTGATGATCGGGATATCGTCGCCGGGGAAATTGTACTGGGACAGCAGTTCGCGCACTTCCAGCTCCACCAGCTCCAGCAATTCCGGATCATCCACCATGTCGACCTTGTTCAGGAACACCACGATCGAAGGCACACCCACCTGACGGGCGAGCAAAATATGCTCGCGGGTTTGAGGCATGGGGCCGTCGGCAGCGGATACCACCAGAATGGCACCGTCCATCTGAGCCGCACCGGTGATCATGTTTTTCACATAGTCGGCGTGACCAGGGCAATCCACGTGGGCATAGTGACGGTTGGCGGTTTCGTATTCCACGTGCGCGGTGGCAATGGTGATACCGCGTGCGCGCTCTTCTGGAGCGGCATCAATGGAGTCATAGGAGCGGTACTCACCAAAGAATTTGGTGATCGCTGCGGTGAGCGAGGTTTTACCATGGTCAACGTGACCGATGGTCCCGACATTGACGTGGGGTTTTTTACGTTCAAATTTAGCTTTCGTCATAACAAGTGCTCCTTGAAACTACGGGTTATCTTTAGGTTAGGCCGCTGCCTTCGCTTTAATTTCCTGGGCGACCGCTTGCGGCACCTGGGCATAATGGTCGAAATGCATACTGTACTGCGCACGGCCTTGCGACATGGAGCGCAGTGTGTTCACATAGCCAAACATGCTGGCAAGCGGCACAAAGGCTTTGACGGTCTGGGCATTGCCACGCGGTTCCATACCGGTAATCTGACCGCGGCGACTGTTGAGATCGCCGATGACATCGCCCATATACTCGTCTGGCGTCACCACTTCAACCCGCATCATGGGTTCCAGCAACACCGGACCGGCTTTGGGCATCCCTTCACGGAACGCAGCGCGTGCGGCAATTTCAAAGGCCAACACGCTGGAATCCACATCATGGTAGGCACCATCGAGCAGGCTGGCTTTGAAGTCGATGGTGGGATAGCCCGCCATGACGCCATTGTCCAGCGCCGATTTCAGTCCCTTCTCTACACCGGGGATGTATTCTTTGGGGACGTTACCGCCGACGATTTTGCTCTCGAAGGAGAAGCCAGCACCCGGTTCCTGCGGCTCGAATTTCAGGCTGATCCGTGCAAACTGACCCGCACCACCCGATTGCTTCTTATGGGTATAATCAATGGTGTAAGGCTTGGTAATGGTTTCGCGGTAGGCCACTTGCGGGGCACCGACATTCGCTTCCACCTTGAACTCGCGACGCATGCGGTCCACGATGATTTCCAGATGCAGCTCGCCCATCCCTTTAATGATGGTCTGACCGGTTTCCTCGTCACTGGAGACGTGGAAGGAGGGATCCTCCGCAGCCAGACGGGAGAGGGCGACGCCCATCTTTTCCTGATCGGCCTTGGTTTTGGGTTCCACCGCTACTTCGATAACCGGCGCAGGGAATTCCATCCGCTCCAGAATCACCATGTTTTCCGGGTCACACAGGGTGTCACCGGTGGTGGTATTTTTAAGACCTGCCAGCGCGATGATGTCACCCGCATAGGCTTCTTTAATGTCTTCGCGGTTATTGGCATGCATCAGCAGCATCCGGCCCACACGCTCACGGTTATCCTTTACCGTGTTCATGGCATAGCTGCCCGCCTGCAACGTACCGGAATAGATACGGGCGAAGGTGAGCGACCCCACATAGGGATCGGACATGATTTTGAAGGCGAGCGCCGCAAACGGTTCTTTGTCTGAGCTTTTACGGGTGATTTCCTCGTCGGATCCAAACTTCACACCGGTAATGGCCGGAACGTCGGTCGGAGCGGGGAGGTAATGCACCACCGCATCGAGCATCGGCTGCACGCCTTTGTTTTTGAAGGCGGAACCATTCAGCACGGGTACAAATTTCGCGGCGATCGTGCCTTTGCGGATACAGGCGCGGAGCTGATCCACAGTGGGATCTTCACCACCCAGATAGGCTTCCATCACGGCGTCATCCATTTCCACCGCGGCTTCCAGCAGCTTGGTGCGATACTCGGCCGCGTGCGCTTTCAGATCGTCCGGAATCTCGGTTTCGTAGAATTCGGCACCGAGCGACTCGTCTTTCCAGATCACCGCTTTCATGGTGACCAGATCCACCAGCCCGCGATAAACATCTTCGGAACCAATCGGGAGCTGAATCACGAGCGGATTCGCACCCAGACGGCTGACAATCATATCCACGCAGCGGAAGAAATTTGCGCCGACGCGATCCATTTTGTTCACGAAACAAATGCGCGGCACACCGTACTTGTCGGCCTGACGCCACACGGTTTCGGATTGCGGCTCCACACCTGCCACGCTGTCGAACACGGTCACGGCACCGTCGAGCACGCGCAAGCTGCGCTCCACTTCGATGGTGAAATCCACGTGGCCGGGAGTGTCGATGATATTGACACGGTAATCACCCCAGTAGCAGGTGGTGGCGGCGGAGGTAATGGTAATCCCGCGCTCCTGCTCCTGCTCCATCCAGTCCATCGTGGCGGCACCTTCGTGCACTTCCCCGATTTTATGCGAACGACCGGTGTAATAGAGAATCCGCTCAGTAGTTGTGGTTTTTCCGGCGTCGATATGCGCCATGATACCAATGTTGCGGTACATCTCAATAGGGGTTTGACGTGCCATGATATCCTCTACCAGCGATAATGGGAGAACGCTTTGTTCGCGTCCGCCATACGGTGTGTTTCTTCGCGCTTCTTCACGGCAGACCCGCGATTTTCAGCAGCATCGGCCAGCTCACCGCACAAACGCGCCATCATGGTGCGTTCGCCACGGGCGTTCGCCGCTTTGATGATCCAGCGCATGGCCAGCGCCATCCGGCGACGGGGGGCAACTTCCATCGGCACCTGATAGGTGGCGCCACCGACACGACGGGAGCGCACTTCCACCAGCGGGGAGACGTTGTCCAGCGCTTCGTCGAAAATCTCCAACGGCTCGCGCTTGGTGCGGCGAGCCACATGCTCAAACGCGCCATAGACAATCCCTTCAGCGACGGATTTTTTACCATCCAGCATCAGGCAGTTCATAAATTTCGTGACCTTCACGCTCCGATATTTCGGATCTGGAAGGATAACGCGGGTCTCAGCGCGACGACGACGGGACATGGCTCAACTCATCCTTATTTCGGTTTTTTCGCGCCGTATTTGGAGCGATTCTTACGGCGTTTTTCAACGCCTTTGGTATCCAGCGTACCGCGCACAATGTGGTAGCGCACACCGGGCAAGTCTTTTACACGTCCACCGCGAATCAGCACGACTGAGTGCTCCTGCAGGTTGTGGCCTTCGCCCGGAATATAGCCCGTGACCTCGAACCCGTTGGTGAGGCGGATACGCGCCACCTTCCGGAGTGCCGAGTTTGGTTTCTTCGGCGTCACAGTATACACACGGGTGCAAACCCCCCGCTTTTGCGGGCAGGCTTCCAGTGCGGGAACCTTGTTGCGACGAGCCATCGGCTCACGCGCTTTACGTACAAGTTGGTTAATGGTGGGCATAAGCTCTTCACATTCCACTAAGTCAGCCGAGGCACACCCCCGGCAAAGGAGGGCGCATCCTAGTAATGTGCCCCCTCTGCGTCAAGTGAAAATTCAGGGAAATTCCCGCATTCTGCGGCGAGGGGTTTTTGTCCCCGGAAATGCTGCGCTGCACAAGGAAAAAACAAGGTTTTTCTTGCCTGTATCGCGTGATCTATGCTACACGCCGCGCGCAAATTCTGCTAGAGTACAGCGAAAGGATGACCCTATGGCTAAAACAGCACGTGCACCCGCAACAGCGGCAAACATCCTACCCATGACCAAAGCGGAGGGATCTATGCCGAAACCATCACCCGCCACCAAAGAAGCATTGCTCACCTATTTCCGCGAGATGTTGCTCATCCGCCGGTTTGAGGAGCGTGCGGGTCAGCTCTACGGCATGGGACTGATCGGCGGGTTTTGTCATTTGTATATAGGGCAGGAAGCGGTGGCCGTCGGCATGAAGGCCGCCTCCCGTCCCGATGACGATGTGATTACCTCCTACCGCGACCACGCACATCTGCTGATTTGCGGCGCACATCCCAACGCCATTATGGCGGAACTCACTGGCCGTGCCGCTGGGGTTTCCAAGGGGAAGGGCGGTTCTATGCATATGTTCGATACGGAACGTCACTTCTTCGGCGGTCACGGAATTGTGGGGGCGAGCGTCCCCTTAGGCGTAGGACTGGCCTTTGCCAGCAAATACCGGGGCGAGGATCGCGTCTCCATGACCTATTTCGGCGATGGCGCGGCGAATCAGGGGCAGGTCTATGAGAGTTTCAACATGGCCGCACTGTGGAAGCTGCCGGTGATTTTCATCGTCGAGAATAACGAATACGCGATGGGAACCTCGGTGGCGCGCTCCAGCTCTACGACCGAGCTGTACCGTCGTGGCGAGGCGTTCGGCATTCCGGGGATGCAGGTGGACGGCATGGACGTGCTGGCGGTGAAGGCTGCCGGCGAGGAAGCCATCGCCCATGCGCGTGCCGGCAAAGGCCCGATCCTGATGGAGATGAAAACTTATCGTTACCGTGGCCATTCCATGTCCGACCCGGCGAAATACCGCAGCAAGGAAGAGGTGGAGGGGATGCGCGAAAAGCGGGATCCCATCGAGAATGTGCGGGGCCTGCTTCTGCGTGACGGGCTGGCTCAGGAAGAGGAGCTTAAAACGATTGAAGCCGACATACGCACGCTGGTTGCCGAAGCGGCGGAATTCGCCAAGGACGCTCCGGAGCCGGACGCATCCGAACTCTGGACCGATGTCTATGTGGAGTAGGGACGATGGAATCGCATGAACAAGGCGCGACGGTACCTCAAAATGTCTATGATGCGCTGCATAGTGCTTCGGCAATGCATGCATCGCAATCGGTGATGTTTAACGGTACATGGCTGCGCATCATGCCAGAAGAAGTGCCTGTTGGAGAGGAGCGGCTGCGTCGCCTTGTGCCTCACCCGGATGTGATTGTTGGCGATCCGGATGAGCTGATAACCATTACGATGGGGGATTGGTGCGCAGACAAGCATCTCTAGTCTTTCTGGATACGCATGCGGTTATCTGGTTGTTTAATGGTAATCGTAAAAAGTTCAGCAAGGACGCATGGAATGCCATTGCGTGGCACCCGTTGCGTATCTCGCCGATTGTGGTACTGGAATTGCAGAATCTCTATGACATAGGACGGGTACGGTCTCGGCCGCATGAAGTGCTCGATGCGTTACGTCAATCGGTGGGACTGGAGGTCGCACGAACCTTGCTGACAGATGTGGTCGAGGCCGCATCTTCAATTCGGTGGACGCGGGATGTGTGCGACCTGCTCATCGTCGCCGAGGCGGCGCATTACGATGCGCCACTGATTACGGCGGATACGCGGATACAGGAACATTACTCAAAGGCACTTTGTTAGGAGAAGACCATGCCCATTCAAACCGTTCGTGAAGCCCTGCGTGATGCGATGGCAGAGGAAATGCGCCGCAACCCTGATGTGTTTGTCATGGGGGAGGAAGTTGCCGAATATCAGGGGGCCTATAAGGTCACGCAAGGATTGTTGCAGGAATTCGGCGCACAACGGGTGATCGATACCCCCATCACCGAGCACGGATTCGCCGGGCTGGCCGTGGGCGCTGCCTTTGCCGGACTGAAGCCGGTGGTGGAATTCATGACCTTCAATTTCGCGATGCAGGCGATTGACCATATCATCAATTCGGCGGCCAAAACCAACTACATGTCGGGTGGGCAGGTGCGGTGTCCGATTGTATTCCGTGGCCCCAACGGTGCGGCAGCGCGGGTCGGCGCGCAGCACTCGCAATGCTATGCCGGATGGTATGGGCAGATTCCGGGGCTGAAGGTAATTTCCCCTTATTCCGCTGCCGATGCCAAGGGGCTGCTGAAAGCGGCGATCCGCGATCCGAACCCCGTGGTGTTTCTGGAGAACGAACTCCTCTACGGCCAAACCGGCGAAGTGCCGGAAGGCGACGACGTGCTGGTGCCGATCGGCAAGGCGGCGGTGGTGCGCGAGGGGAAAGACGTCACGCTGGTCGCCTATTCCATCATGGTGGGGCGAGCGCTTCAGGCGGCGGAACAGCTCGCCGAGCAGGGGATTGATGCCGAAGTCATCGACCTGCGCACCATCCGCCCGCTGGACACTGAAACCATCATCGCCTCGGTACAAAAAACCAATCGGATTGTCTCTTGCGAGGAAGGCTGGCCGCAATCGGGGATTGGCGCGGAAATCGCCGCGCAAATCATGGAGCACGCGTTTGACTATCTGGATGCGCCGCTCGCCCGTGTCAGCGCCAAGGATATTCCGCTGCCCTATGCCGCGAATCTGGAGCGCATGGCACTGCCGCAGGTGGAGGATATCGTCGCCGCTGTGCAGGGGGTGACGTACCGCCAGGCGCAGGCGGCATAAATGCGACGACTGGATGGACGATGATGGGATGATTCGAGAAAGTATCCCCCCTCCCTATCCCTCCCCCGCTTCGCGGGAGAGGGGACCGGAGGGAAGGCCTCTCCTAAACACAAACGCTGATTGCAAGGCGCGATGTGGCATCCGGTTCCCTCTCCCGCAACGCGGGGGAGGGATAGGGAGGGGGTAAATGATAGAGAGGAGAAACCGATGCTCGGCCTATTACTCACCCTGATGGCTGCAACCCTGCTCGTCATGTGCACCGGTGTGGTGGCGATGGCGGGGGGAGGGGAGTTCAATCGCCGTTACG
>JBIPLF010000020.1:0-33058 GCA_044368015.1 Rickettsiales bacterium | reverse complement strand
ATCTGCTCGGCGGCAATGGTGACGATCAGATTCTGGCCGGATCGGGCGATGATGACGTGCAGGGAGGCAACGGTAAGGACTATATTGAAGGGAATGCAGGTAATGATAATATTCTGGGCGACAACGATAATGACACCCTTCTGGGCGGTGCCGGTAGCGACTACATCGAAGGCAATCACGGCAGGGACCAGGTAATCGGCGGAGATGGCAACGATAACCTTCTGGGCAATGACGGAGAGGATTACCTGGACGGTGGCGAAGGCGACGACATCATTCTCGGCGGCGAAGGCAATGACGACGTGCGAGGAGGCGAAGGCAACGACTATATGGAAGGCAATGGCGGCAACGACAATATGGCCGGAGGCGATGCCAAAGATTGCATCATTGGTGGTGCCGGTGACGATTACATCGAAGGCAATGCCGGCGATGATTATCTGGAAGGCAGCGCAGGCAACGACGATCTGCTCGGCGGTATGGGGAATGATTACCTCACCGGCGGTGCCGGAAACGATCATCTGGTCGGCGGCAAAGGCGACGACTCCCTGAACGGTGGTTCCGGTGACGATACCTTCCTCTTCGGTGATGACAGTGGCACCGATTACATCGCGGGCTTCCATCTGGGCCATGATGTGCTTGAACTCAGCGCCAACCTAAACGGAAGCGGGATCATGGATGCCGCAGATGCAGTCGCAGCCGTTACCTCGCTTGCCGATGGCACAGCGGTGGTGCATCTGGGGGCTGGCAACAGCATCACCATCTACGACGTGGCAGGCAGCGATGTGGATGAAAGCTTCTTCGCAATTTCCTAAGCGTTCCAATACGAGACACACGGCACGGCTCTCTCCTCATCTGGAGAGGGCCGTTTTAGTATGGAATCAGAGGCCACCGCCATAGATATGAAAATCCCTGTGTCGTTGGTTCGAGTCCGACCAAGGGGGAGCACCATCTTTTGTAAAACCTGCCTTATATTGTTCGCGCAAATTTCCCAGTAGAAACTGCGGGTTGGATGATGGCGGTTTTCCTAGAGTTCCGGTTCTAGCTCCGTGCGGGTGTTATGAGTTTTTCGTTCTTTGATTGGCAACTGATTAATCCCTAGCTGCTGGTCGAAATAATTCTCCAAAGTTGTCCATACCGCATTCACCAATTCAATCTTTTGCTTTTCGGTCAGATCGAATTGATCGACATATTGGCGGTATGGGGTGATGTCAGTTATCATTTGCAGAAACAAATACGTATTGTTAGATTGATGAATCTTTCCGACACTATACCGATTAAGGGCAGTACGTGAAAATTTTTAGTATATTTAATAACAAAGGTGGCGTTGGCAAGACGACCTACTTATTTCACATAGCGCACTATCTTGCCTCGGTCGGCCGCAAGGTCTTAATCATAGATTTAGATAGTCAGGCGAACTTCACATCTTATGCGCTAGACGATGCAAAGATTGAAGAGCAATGGGCTGCAGGCAATAGCATATGGCGAATTGTTGAACCGTTGACCAGAGGTATCGGCGATTTTGCCAAGATACCCCCTATTGAGATCTCCTCCAATTTATATCTAACACCGGGAGATTTAGGATTAGGCAACTTTGAAGACTTCCTTGGAGATACATGGACTTCCGCGAAAGGTGGACAGGAGCTGGCGATAAGGGTTCAGTCAGCAATACACCGATTTATTAAGTGGGCTTCTGATGAAGTTGGTGCAGATATTGCGTTCATTGATCTTGGTCCAAACTTAGGTGCTCTTAATCGCTGTTCACTTACCGCTAGCGACTATTTTATTGTGCCTGTAGCACCAGACCTATTTTCTATAAAAGGGATCGAAAATCTTGGTAACAAGCTTGTTTTATGGAAGCAAGAATGGAAACAATGCGCTGATGCGTGGAATGCTGTTGGCAGTTCTGAAGTATTAGCATTACCCTCTGGTTCACCGCAGTTTGCTGGATACGTTATGCAGCAACATAATGTAAGATCATCAAGTCCCACTGGTATGACTCAGGGCTGGAGCATCTATGGTAATAAAGTGGACGAGAGTGTTTCCAATTCATTAGTAAGAAAGTTAGGATTGACTAACAAAACAAGCTGGGAATTAGGAAAAATACCAAACCTGCATAGTCTTGTTCCGTACTCTCAAGAAGCACGAAAGCCTATTTTTGATTGTAAATCTGCGGATGGCCTAAGAGGTGAACATATTACTAAAGCGCGTGAATCAAAAAAACTATACGATGAAATTATCAGTAACATACAATCACTGCTTTAGAATGACTATCACTTCCAACGAAAGCTCTTGCCATCCAACTTCGGCGGTGACTTGTAAATCTCTAACCAGTCTTTTATAATCACCTGTAATTCCTCAACCCGGTTCGAGTTAAGCCCTAAGGGGAGCACCATATTTTTCAATGGGTTGCCCCCCATTGCCGATGAAGGTAAAAAGTCGGCGCAACCATAGCGCAACCACCTCAATGCGCGCGTTTCCCAAAATGCGATTGGCTGTCCGTTAAGCCGCAGGACAGACGCAGCCCTTCCTTTTTGGGCTAAAACTCCCATACCATTATGCCCCCATCTCCCCCGCCAAATCCAAAGGCAGGAGTCCCGTTGCGTCGTTGCGTGTGAACTGGAATCAGTGGCAATAACAGGGTTTCTATGCTAGGCCCCGTGCTGAGTATGCATTCCTCACAGGAGGGGAAAAGGTGAGTATCATCGTCGATCTGGTCGGTTCCGTCGCGGCCACACTCACCACCTTTTGTTTTGTCCCGCAGGTGATGCGGGTGCTGAAAACCCGCGACACGAAATCCATTTCGCTTGCCATGTATCTGGTATTTGTCACCGGCGTGCTGCTGTGGCTCGTTTACGGCATTCTGCTGATGAACTGGGTGATTATCCTTGCCAATATCGTCACCTTTGGCCTTGCCGCCACGATTCTGGTCGCCAAGCTCAAATGGGGATGAGAGAACACAGTAACCTTGCCTCTGCCTGCGCATCGGGCTAGTGTGTGGCGCATGACCCAGCCTTTTTTCATTACGACCCCCATTTATTACGTCAATGACGTACCGCATATTGGCCATGCCTATACCTCGCTTGCCTGCGATGTGATGGCGCGTTTCATGCGTCTGGAAGGGCGCGAGGTGTTTTTCCTCACCGGCACCGACGAACACGGCCAGAAGGTCGAGAAATCGGCGGAAGCGGCGGGGGTGGCCCCCAAGAGCTTTACCGATCGCGTCTCGGCGCGGTTCCGCGAATTGACGGAGGCGATGGGGTTCTCCAACAATGATTTCATCCGCACCACGGAAGCACGGCATATCCACGCTGTGCAGGCATTCTGGAACAAGCTGGTGGAAAAAGAGGAGATTTACCTCGGCTCCTATGCGGGCTGGTATTCGGTGCGCGACGAAGCCTATTACGCCGAGTCCGAGCTGATTGAGGGCAAAGCCCCCACCGGCGCCCCGGTGGAATGGGTGGAGGAACCGAGCTACTTTTTCCGGCTTTCCGCCTGGCAGGACCGGTTGCTGGCCTTTTACGAAGCAAACCCGGATTGCATTCTACCGGAAAGCCGCCGCAACGAGGTCATCAGCTTTGTCAAATCGGGGTTGAAGGATTTATCCGTCTCCCGCACCAGCTTTGCCTGGGGGATTCCCGTACCAAACGACCCCAAACATGTGGTGTATGTGTGGCTGGACGCACTGGTCAACTACGCCACCGCCGCCGGATATGCCTCGGACGAGGCGCGGTTTGCTTCGCTCTGGCCCGCCGATATCCATATGGTGGGGAAGGATATTCTGCGCTTCCACGCCGTCTACTGGCCCGCCTTTCTGATGGCGGCGGATCTCCCGCCTCCCGCTCGCGTGGTGGCGCATGGCTGGTGGACCAATGAGGGGCAGAAAATCTCGAAATCGCTGGGGAATGTGATCGACCCGCTGGAACTGATCGAAAGCTACGGGCTGGACGCCGTGCGCTATTACCTGATGCGCGAAGTGCCGTTTGGCAATGACGGGAATTTCACCCGCTCCACCATGATCCACCGCATCAACAGCGAGCTTTCCAACAATGTCGGGAATCTGGCGCAGCGGACGCTTTCCATGATCCAGAAGAATCTGGAGGGTGTGGTGCCACAACCGGAGGCGTTTATGGCAGAGGACGAGGCGCTGTTTGCCGCCTGCGACCAGATGATAGCCGAGCTGCGCCGTGCGATGGACCGCCAGCAATTCCATGCCGGGCTGGAGGCGATTATGGGGCTGGGCAGCAAGGCGAACCTGTATATTGATCAAATGGAGCCGTGGAAGCTCAAAAAAACCGATCCCGACCGCATGGCGACGGTGCTCTATACGCTCACCGAAGCGATCCGGCATCTGGCGCTGGCGCTGCTACCCTATATTCCGGGTTCGGCCTCGCGGATGCTGGATCAACTCGCCATCCCCGAAGGCGCACGCCATTACGGATGCGTAGGAGCGGCGCATCGCCTCACGCCCGGCACCGCATTACCCGCACCGGAAGGTGTCTTTCCCCGTTATCAGGAACAGGAGATTCCCCATGAAGCTGCTTAATGTGTTTGCCATGGCATGTGTGATTGCCAGTCCCGCCCTTGCCGTCGATATGGTCAAGGCCCCGCTGCTCAACAGCAAAGGGATGGGCATCGGCGAGGTGCAGATTGCGGCGGATCCCAAAGGCGGCGTCACCCTGCAACTGAAAGCGGGACTCCCCGCCGGAGAACACGGTTTCCACCTGCACGAAACCGGTAAATGCGAAATCGCCGACTTCAAAAGCGCAGGTGGCCACTGGAACCCGGACGGAAAAGAGCACGGCTTCCTACATCCTTCCGGGCATCATGGGGGCGATTTACCGAATCTGGTCGTGCCCGCTTCCGGTAAGTTGACCAAGAGCTTTTCCCTGCCTGCGGTGACGCTCCCCGCGCTGCTGGATCAGGACGGATTCGCCGTGATTGTGCACGAGAAAGCCGACGATTACCTCTCTGCTCCGGCGGGGGAGGCAGGGAATCGCATCGCCTGCGCGGCGTTTAACCCGTAATGCTCCTTGTCGATAGCCATTGCCACCTCAATTACCCGGAATTCGCCCATGATTGCGATCTGGTGGTGGATCGTGCCCGCGAGCAGGGTGTGGGGGTGCTGCAAACCATCTGCACGCGGATGTCGGAATTCCCGGAGGTGTTGCGCATCGCCGAAACCTATCCGCAGGTCTATGCCTCGGTGGGCATTCACCCGCATGAGGTGGAGAAGGAATCGGTAACGCTGCAAGCGCTGGTGGAGGCCGCCGCGCATCCGAAAGTGATCGGACTCGGCGAAACGGGGCTCGATTACTATTACGAACACAGCCCAAGGGGCATTCAGGCCGAAAGCTTCCGCACCCATATTCGTGCCGCGCAAACCACCGGCCTGCCGCTCATCATCCATACCCGCGATGCAGAGGAGGATACCATCCGCATCCTGCGGGAGGAGCGGGAGAATGGTGACTTCACCGGCGTCATCCATTGCTTTACCGGTACGGAAAGCCTCGCCCGTGCAGTGCTGGAGATGGGGCTGTCTATCTCTATCTCTGGGGTCGTCACTTTCAAGAAGGCCGACGAGCTGCGCGCCGTGGTGCGGGACGTGGTACCGCTTTCCCGGATATTGGTGGAAACCGATGCGCCGTTTCTGGCTCCCCTCCCGCATCGTGGCGAACGCAACGAACCGGCCTATACAAGGCTCACCGCTGAAAAAGTGGCGGAACTCAAAACCGTGAGTTTGGCAGAAGCCGCCCGGCAAACGACAGACAATTTCTTTGCGCTTTTTACCAAGGCGCAGCGGCCAGTTGGTTAGATGCGAATATGATGGCACTATCTAGCCCAGCAGCGGGTCCAGTTTCCCAGCAGCGTCCAGCGCATAGAGGTCGTCGCATCCACCCACATGCTGGTTGCCAATGAAAATCTGCGGCACGGTGCGGCGTCCATTGGAGGTTGCCAGCATGGTTTCGCGGGCCTGATCGTCGGCGGAGATGTCTACCTCGCGGTAGGCCACCCCTTTGCGTTTTAGCAAATCCTTCGCCCGCACGCAATAGGGGCATACCGGGGTACTGTAAATGAGCACATCAACCATCGATCGCATTTCCCATGTTCGTTTACGCGTTGTCCCGTTTCGCCTCGTGTAGGTTTCTACACGTCGTCTCACGCTCCTAGCCTAAACAAAAAGCGAAAACGCGATAACAGTGTCTACTCAGCGGGTTTTTGCCAGCGGTTTTCGATGGTACCCAACAATTCCTGCTCAATGGGGTTGCCGCCCGTGGCAGATGCCTTAGAAGCGATGGCGCTCTTGGGGGAATCCACACAGCGGTCTTTCTCCCAGATATTCAGGTTGCGGTTGATATCCACTTCCTTCCATTTGGGATGCCCGTTTGCTTGCAGTTGCGGCATATGGTCACGGATCGTCGCCGCAACATCGTGAATCTGTCCGCAGCGTGCGCTAGCATAGGCCGAAGGCTTACCCTCAAAGCTGAAGGAAACCAGCACCGCCGTCACCGCAATGGTGGGGACCGGTTCTCCCACCACAAACGGGTAATCCGACTGGGTGAGGGTAGAGGTTTCATATTCCCCCAGCATTTTGGGGTCCTGCATTGGCAGGAAATGCACCTGCGACAGCAACGCCCGGTAGGCAGGGTCTTTCGATTGTTCAAGACTTGCCAGATTGGCAAACAGCTTCACTGGCTTGCCACCCACAAACACCATCGCGTCTGCGCGGCCCTTCAGTACGGCAATCACCGCTTCCGGCGGAGCCAGACGGAGCAGTTCAGCCGGCTGCACATCGGTCATGGCCAGCAGGTTCATGGCGGTAAGCCAATGGCCGCTGCCTTCGGTGCCGACAATGAGTTTCTTACCCGCCAAATCGGCGAAACTGCGGATATCTTTGCGCGCCAGAATATGCACTTCCTCTTTGTAGAAGGGGTACACGAGCTTCAAGCTACCGGCGAGCCGTGCAAAATCAGCGTTCTTGCTGCGGCGCAGATAGCCCAGTACGTCGGATTGCACGATGCCAAGCGACGCATTTTCGCTGCTGCTGATGCGGCGGATATTTTCAATGGAGCCTTTGGATTCCTTGACCTCAATCGGCAGTCCCTTGGTGGCGGCAATCCCCGCGATATCCTGACCAATCTGGATATAGGTGCCGGTTTTGCTGCCCGTTACCATGCCAATGGGTTTGCTCGCCTGCGCGGCAAACGCCATGCCGACGCATACCAAACCAAACAGGAAACACCAGAGATGTCGCATAGATTTACCTATTGCTAGCGTTATTGCCGAGTGATGAGGTTATAGAGCGCGCGATCATCGGTGGCTGGGCTTTCGGGGGCAACAGGCGTTACCTCGCTCCGCGCTGCTGGAGTTTCCGGTAGAGGCGGAAGGGGAGCAGGCACCTCTTCTTCGCCATAAATCACGGTAACGGGCTGCTCGACATTGGCGGAAGGCTCTTCAACCACAGGAGGAGCCGATTCCACCGGTGCAATAATGGGGGCTTCGGTTGTGACCGCTGGCGCTATAGCGGGCTCTGAACGGCGTGTGAAATAGAGCAGGCTCACCGAAAGCCCCGCTACCACTAGCAGGAATAGATAGAAAAGACGGCGCTCCTTACCCGTATCCACGCTGCTTATCGCAGCGTTTGCAGCCGTCAGAAGGGGGTTGTCGGTCTCAATGGATTGGACCCACTCCGATCCCAGCGGCCCCTTAATGACAGGACGCGTTTCCTTGGTAGCTTTCGCAGCCGCACTAAAGGGTTCGGGGCTCTTTTCTGCAATTGGTTGCTTGCTCTCTCCCACCACGGGAAGCGCTGGCTTGGGTAGTTCAATGATCGGTTCCCTCGCCACACGGCGCTGATCCGAAAACTGAGAATTAAGCTCTAGCGCTGCTTTCATTTCAGCGTCTATAGTCTTCACCACGGCAGGAGAAGCCGCAGCGGGAGTAGGAAGCGACCACAAATCCGGCTCCTCAGCCATCGCACGGACCGGCTGCACGGGTACAGGAACATCTTTCACCCGCTTGGTTGGGCGGGAACCCGTGGCCTTAACCGCCTTCACCGCTTCAACGCGCGGCTTCTTACTGCTGGACGTAGCAGCGCTCCGTGGGGGACGACCCACACGCTTGTTAGGTGCCCCCTCCACCTTCTCCGCCTCTGGGCGGTTGAGGGTCACGGTATCATTGTCCGGGCGATGGGAGTCGGTCATGTGCGCAATGGTCATGTTGTGATTACTCTTTGCCTCCGTGATGTGGCGTCCACGTCACAGTGGCGTGTGTACACAGCTCTCCAAAAGCGCGCAAGCAAAAAAGCAAAAACAGTGTTGCTTTATTAATGGCTGAGGGGATAACCACCCTGCTGCATGAATTGCTCTTCGGTGACCCGTTCACGCAGATTCCTTTCCGGATCAAAGAGTAGGGTGATTTTTTGTTGACGGTATTCGCTCACTTCGACCGATTCCACATCGCGGACTTCGGTAAAGTCGGCCACCGCACTCACCGGACGTTTATCGGCCTCCCGAACCGTGAAATGCACGCTGGCTGTGTGAGGAATCAGCGCTCCCTTCCACAAACGGGGGCGGAATACGCTGAGTGGTGTCAGCGCCAGCACGTTGGCCCCCATGGGGATAATGGGTCCGCCGGCAGAAAAATTATAGGCGGTGCTCCCCGCCGGGGTGGCTACCAGCACCCCATCGCACACCATCTCCGGAATGCGCACTACATGATCAACCATCACCTGAATTTTCGCGGCCTGACGGGTCTCCCGAAGCAGCGACACCTCGTTGATCGCAAGCGCTCGATGGGTTTTTCCAGAAAGAGTGCGGGCAAACATCTGGAGCGGGTAGAGGCTGGTATGATGCGCTTCCCGCACGCGGGAGCGTAAGGCATTGGTGCGAAACTGGTTCATTAAAAAGCCCATGGTCCCGCAATTCATGCCGTAGAAGGGCAGATGGTATTCCATGTAACGGTGCAGGGTTTGCAGCATAAACCCATCGCCGCCCAGTACCACAATGGCGCGGGCGCGCTCCAAGTCGCTGGGGCTTTCTCCCAGAAAACGGTATTGCTCCAACAATTTCAGGTAGGCCTCTTGCGCGCGCGGAGTGGTGTCGGCTACGCAGACAAAGGGCAGAATCGGCTTGCGGCGTGAGCTGGAATCCATCGATAATGCTTCCCATTTTTTTCTCAGACTGCGCTGTGCTTCGTCTCGTGTAGGTTGACCACACGCCGCACTGCACTCTTAGTCTAAGAAAAAAGTGAACACGCTACAGCACTGCCAAAAGCGTTAGGCGTTCGGTTCCAGCCACCAGCCACTTTCTAAGAGGCATCCCCTATCAGGCGCAAATGCTCGCCCTGTCCGAGAATGGTTTTTTCGTGCTTCAGCTCGGAGGGCTTATCCATGCGCTTGCACTGGCCGTCGATAAACGCGCCGTCCTCCACTGAAAGGGACACGTGCATGATGATCCCCGTAATATGGCTGCCGCTGTAAAGATGCACATGCTTGGCCTTGACCAACCCGTCCACCGTGCCGTGAATGCCCACGGTATCGGCGACGACATCACCTTTGATATGGCCTTTGTCGCGCACGGTCAGCACCCGGCAGCGGATATTGCCTTCCAGACGTCCATTGACGTCCACATAGCCTTCGCTAATGACGTTTCCCAGAATATTCATATCCTCGGAGATCAGCGATGGGGAAGTCGCGCTGGAAGAGGGAAGTGCAGCACCAATACGTTTAGAGGCTCGAGAGAACATGCTTACCTACCTCCAGAAAGATTTTTGGGTCCTGCGCAGCACCGTTGCGACGCACTTCGTAATGCAAATGCGAACCCGTGCTCCGACCACTGGAACCCTGAATCCCCACCACCTGACCACGGGAGACACGCTCACCGGGACGCACGCTGATCGCCGCAAGATGGGCATAGCGGGTGGTGAGTCCCATGCCGTGACTGACCTCAACCAAGCGCCCATAGGCCCCATCAAATCCCGCTGACTTTACCACGCCATCGGCGGTGCTGTAAACGGAGGCTCTTGCCGGGCCAGAGAAATCCAGTCCGGTATGCATGGCGTAATGGCCGTTGAAAGGGTCGCGGCGTGTGCCAAACCCACTCGTTGTGCGGGCATTCTGGATGGGGCGGGCGACAGGAAGCCGCGACACCATGCGCTGGATGTCCCACAGGCGCTCCAGTTTCTCCATCGCGTGCTGCTCCGGAACATAACCGGTTTCCGGCAGTGGTTGGAACGGACCGCCCTTGCCACCGGTTTCTTCATCCGAAGCGGAAGGCACGGGAGCGACAGCAGCAGCCTGCCAGGCCGGTTTCGGCTTGGTGCGTTTGCCATCCAGCGATGCAAATTGTAGCTCCAATGTTTGGAGATTCATCCCGGTTTTGGCAATCAGCCGTTCCATATCGTCAATATCGGCCTGCGTGCGGCTGGCCAGTTGATCGAGGAAATTCTCCCGGTAGTTTTCCATATGCTGGATACGGTCTTCCAGAAACTTGATGCGCCGGAGCAGGGGCTCGCGGCTTTCCAGACCCGAAGCGGCCGCCAGCACGATTTCCTTGGCTTCGCCCTGTGCTTCTGCGGCGGGGGCCTCACTGAACACACCTTCTTCGGTATCATCCGACAGGCGCGAAAGGATGAATTGCTCTTCCATCTGCCCGTCTTCAAACACCGGAGAGCGGCCAAGGCTCAGCAATTCGCGGTTGGCGACATAGGTGCCGGTGCTATAAGCCACCCAGCAAATGAGCGAGCAGGCACCGACCCCGAGGAGGGTCTGACGCGCACCGCTTAAGCGATAGTTGCGTACCTGATTGTGCGAAATAATGATCAATTCGCGATCAGGTACAAACCGAAACATGGTGCGGAGCACCCATTGGACTGGCGAAGGCACGAAGCATCTCCTCCCGTTGTTGATCCACCACGCACCAGCCGGAAACGTTGTTTCCTGACGCTGGGAATGTCGCTCGTGTCTCTTTCGGTGCCACCCGAAAGTGCATCCTATGTAGTAGCTTTCTGCCCCGGTTGCAACCCCGGAATCGCCTTTCTGTCCGCTAAAAAAAGCGAAGCCATTGTACTTGCTTGGCTTTCACCTTGCCCCAAAGAGGGTTAACGCTATCATAATTATGTCATATAGAGGGGCGGAGGCGGCATTTCATCGCCCCCTTGTGGCGGATGGATGACAGATGACCGGCCTAGGGGAACAGCAGCCGACTCTCCCACTCCCCTGCTTCGGTGAGGGTGAATTGCTCGCGGTGATGCAACCGGTGGGGGCGCTCATCCCAGAATTCGATCACCCGTGGTACTACCCGCACCCCCTGCCAATAGGCGGGACGGGGGATGTCCTCCGCGCCTGCAAATTGTTGCTGGTAACGCGCCACTTCTGCCTCCAGATGAGCGCGGGAGGGAAGCGGACGCGATTGCTGCGAGGCCCAGGCGCCGATGCGGCTTTCCGGATGGCGGGAGCGGTAATAGGCATCGCTTTCTTCCGGGGTGAGGAGCGCCATACTCCCTTCCACCCGCACCTGACGTTTCAGGGGCATCCAGTAAAAACACAAGGCGGCCTGAGGGTTCTCCAGCAATTCCTGCCCCTTCTGGCTCTCCAGATTGGTGAAAAAAGTGAAGCCGCGCTCGTCTGCTTCCTTTAACAGCACCACACGGGCAGAGGGTTTGCCGTCCCCCGTACTGGTCGCAAGCACCATACTGGTGGGTTCGGCAAGGCCGATTGTTTGCGCTTCGGCATACCAGTTGAGGAAGAGGGGGAGAGGGGATGTCATTAAATGGCAACAATTAAGCGGTAGGATTTGCAGTGACCCTTCCAATGTTACAATGAAAGGAAATCAAACAATGGGCAGTGTATTGAAGTGGATATTAGATCGTATCTATGGCACAGAGAACACCTCTTCGCAAGAGTCCGAGGTGCATGAGATTCCAGCTGGCGGGCATCTTGAAGAGCGTCTCGTCTACCCCATTCACAATGGAGAAGAACAGCAACGTGTTACCTACGTTCTCAAATCATCGGAAGCGGGTACTATCATTAACACCCTAATCTTTACTCCAGGATGTACAGATCCAGATGCCACGGCCTATGAGCTTCATGTCACCGCAGACTACAGGGAAATTGTAGATGGAACAACGGTGTCCCCTGCGAACACCTCTTTTGCCACCAAAGCAGTTTGTATAACAAGGAATTAGACGCCCTCCCCCGCCTTCCCCTTCGGCAGGGACGATCTCCGCACCGTTTTTTTCTCGGTGGTGCCTGGGGTGTGGCGTGTAATGGGGTTGCCCGCCAGCAGGTCTTTGATTTCGTCGCCGGTGAGGGTTTCATGCTCCAGCAGCGCGGTGGCGAGCAGGTGCAGGTCTTCCATCCGTTCGGTGAGGATTTGGGTGGCGCGGGCGTTGGCGGCGTCGATAATGGCTTTCACCTCTTCGTCGATGCGGGTACGGGTGCTACCCGAAACCAGTTCCGAGGTATGGCGGGCATAACCGTAGGGGTCGTCGCTCTCTCCGCCATAATCCACCGGGCCGAGTGTGTCGCTCATGCCCCATTTTTTGACCATGGCGCGGGCCATGCGCGAGGCGTACTGGATGTCCGATGACGCGCCACTGGTGACTTTATCGTGGCCGAAGATGAGTTCCTCCGCCACACGCCCACCCATGGAAACGGCGAGATCGGCATGGAGTTTCTCCCGCGTCATGGAATATTGATCCTGTTCCGGCAGGCGCATTACCATGCCAAGTGCCCGCCCACGCGGGATGATCGTCGCCTTGTGGATCGGGTCGGAGGCCGGGCAGGAAAGCGCCACAATCGCGTGGCCGCCTTCGTGATAGGCGGTGAGGCGCTTTTCCTCCTCACTCATCACCATGGATTTGCGTTCGGCGCCCATCATCACCTTGTCCTTGGCGGATTCCAGCTCGCGCATCGTCACCACCTTTTTTCCCAGACGTGCGGCGAGGAGTGCGGCCTCGTTCACCAGATTGGCGAGGTCGGCGCCGGAAAATCCCGGTGTGCCACGGGCGATCACCCGTGCATCCACGTCTGGCCCCTGAGGGACTTTTTTCAAATGCACTTCCAGAATCTTCTCGCGGCCATTGATGTCCGGGTTGCTGATGGTAATCTGGCGGTCAAACCGGCCCGGACGTAGCAGTGCGGGGTCCAGCACATCCGGACGGTTGGTGGCGGCGATGATGATCACGCCTTCATTATCCGAAAACCCGTCCATCTCCACCAACAACTGGTTGAGGGTTTGCTCGCGCTCGTCATTGCCGCCGCCCATGCCAATGCCGCGATGCCGCCCTACGGCGTCGATCTCGTCGATGAAGATGATGCAGGGGGCGCTGCGCTTGCCCTGCTCAAACATATCGCGCACGCGGGATGCACCGACGCCGACGAACATCTCCACAAAATCCGAACCGGAAATGGTGAAGAAGGGCACCCCCGCCTCGCCTGCAATGGCTTTGGCGAGCAGGGTTTTCCCGGTGCCGGGAGGGCCGACGAGCAAACAGCCACGCGGAATCCGTCCGCCTAAGCGCTGGAATTTCTGCGGGTCTTTGAGGAATTCAACGATTTCCTCCAGTTCCTCACGCGCTTCGTCGATCCCCGCCACATCGGCGAAAGTTTTGCGGTCGTTGGTTTCCGAGAGGAGTTTGGCTTTCGATTTCCCAAACCCCATCGCGCCGCGCCCGCCGGACTGCATCTGCCGCATGACGAAAATCCATGCGCCGATGAGCAGAATCACCGGAAACCACGACAGCAACAGCCCCAGCAGTGAGGGCACGTTTTCGTCGCGGGGGGCAGCGGTGATCTGCACGCCCTTGCTGCGCAGCAACTCGACCAGTTGGGGGTAATGGGGCGCGTTGGTGATGAACCCCGTGCCGTTTTCGTAATGGCCGGAGATGACATCGCCCTTAATCTGCACATCGCCGATTTCGCCCTGCTCCACCGCTTGCAGGAAATCCGAGAAGGCAAGGCGCGTTTGCCCGCGTCCCGGTGCATCCTGCTGGAACATGCCGAACAATCCCACCAACAGCAGGAAGGCAATCAGCCAGATTAGCGCGTGGCGGCTCCATTTCATGGTCGTTCTCCTTGTCGCGGCCAAGCGCGGATGGTGAGGAACTCTGAACTCTGAATTCTGAACTCTGAACTCTGTATATGGGGAATCTCCAGCACCGCTTCAAGGGTTTTGAGTGCGGGAAGCGTGCGGGTGAGGCTTCCGGGCAGGCGGTCCGTGGCTTTTACCCCTGCCGCGCCCACACGGTAAGGGGCGGATGGCGCATCCGGCGACAGGGTGATGCTAAACCGATGGTCCCATTCCACCGTTTCCCTCGGCTGAATGGGGAGGTCGTGCATCACGCGGGCGGGTTCGCGGAGGATGAGGGTTTTCTCAACCCCCATGGCACGCGGGGCGGGGCGGAAGAGCAGGCCGTGGAGGGAGAACCCTCTCCCTCTGGGAGAGGGCAGGGTGAGGGAATCATCGACGTATGGGGGGTCCCTCACCCTGCCCTCTCCCAGAGGGAGAGGGTTCAACGCGTGCCACAGTCTTTCCAACGCCTCAAACCGTGGGCCATGGAGAGTGCCTGAGAAGCGGCAACACACCCGGTCGAGCAGCCTTAGCCCGATTTCATCCGGCAAGGCGCGGAAGGCGGGGAGGTTCAGCAGTGCGTAGCCTTCCGGCTTCCACTCCACGCAGTCTGTGAGCGCCTGTTCGGTGTAATGCTCCAGCGCGGTGCGGGCGCGGTGCAGGTGGGTGGCGGTGGCGGCAAGCCGTTCCACTGTAAAACCTTCCCGCTCCAGCAGGGCACGGGTGCGGCGGATGCGGTTGCGGGTATAGCGTGGCGAATCGTTGCTCGGATCCTCCAGCCAGCCCTGCCCGATGCCGCGCAGATAGTTGCGCAAATCCTCGCGGCTTGTGCCGAGTAGTGGCCGCAATACCGCGACACCGTGCAAGGTTTGCCGCTCCGGGATCCCGGAAAGCCCGTCCACGCCGCTGCCGCGTTGCAGGCGCATCAGCAGCGTATCGGCCTGATCCTCCAATGTATGTGCGGTACAGAGGGTGGCGTGATGCATCCGGCACCAGTCGGTGAGGAGCTGGTAACGCGCTTCCCGTGCCCGTTCCTGAAGGTTGGATGGGTGTGCTCCTTTTTCACCCCTCCCTCGATGGGAGGAGCGGAACCCTCTCCCTTCGGGAGAGGGCAGGGTGAGGGAAAAATCTCCCCCCTCCCGGTCTCGCTGTCGCGATTCGCCATCCTGCGGATGGCTCACGCGGCTCGCCTCCCTCCCCCGCTTCGCGGGAGAGGAGTGAGAAACAGACGTATTGCTTTCCAGCGGAGGCTCCCAGCGCAGGACATGATGGGGAATGCCGTGTGCTTCCATCCATTGCCCCACTTGCGCGGCTTCCCGTGCCGATTCCGGGCGCAACCCGTGATCGACGGTCAGCGCGGTGAGGGGAACGGGTGAGGGAAGTTGCGCTTTCAGCAACAGCGCCAGCGCCATGCTGTCCGACCCGCCGGAGAGGGCGACGGCGAGGGGAGCAGAGTTCAGGGGCCAGGATTCAGGGTTCAGAATAGGTGCATCAGATGCCATGCATCACATACCCCGCAGAACGCAGAGCTTCTGTGGCGACTGATGCCTGCGAGGTTTGTACCAAAATATAATCGGTATCGTAGGTAGAAAGTACGAAAATGCTGATATTGGCCTCTGCTAACAGCGTGCTGATACGTGCAATAATACCGACTAGGGCAAAATCCAGTGTGCCTTCAATGCGGAAGGCACACCAGTCGCGTTGCGCTTGCGTATTTTCCGGCACCCATGTTTCCGGGCACACCAGAGAGAGTTCATCGGGAGTTAAGGTGCAGGAGGAAAACACATTGGTATCCCATCTCCACCAGTCGGGGAGGGAGACAGAGGCAGGGTAACGTACAACCGCGTAGCTATCGGGCAACAATGAGAGTGTTAGCGTCATGATTACCCTCTCCTGCCCGAATACTGAACGCTGAACTCCGAACTCTGACCACTCTCTTACTGACATCCCAGCCGGGTCTGCTCTTTCGTCGCTTGCTGGCGGATGTTTTCGGCGGCATCGGGGTGTTTTTTCAGCAGTTGGGAGAGCACCACACAGGCCTCGCGGGTTTTGCTGCTGACGCCGAGGGTCATCCCCAGCCGCAGCAGATTATCCGGCGCTTTGGGGCCGGTGGGGAGTTTTTTATACCCCTGACCGAAGGCGTCTGCGGCTTTGGCGTAATCCTTCTGGGCGTAATGGGCTTCGCCCATCCAGTAATAGGCGTTGCCGACCAATGGGTTGCTGGGATAGCTCTGCATGAATTGCTGGAAGGTGGCAATGGATTCCGGGTAGTTCGCAGCATTGAGTTGCGTATACGCCTTATTATAAAGCGATACCGCATCGCCATCGCTGGGTTTGGCTGTCGGTTGGGTGGTGGCGGGGGTGGTTACCATGGCGTTTGGGTAGGCAGGCACCACGGGTTGAGCCGGGGTGGCCTGTGCCTGCACCGCCGCCTGCGCCTGCTGCTGTTGCTGGTAGGCGAGTTCCTCTGATAATGCTTTGAATTTATCATCCAGACGGCGCTGGGCGAACTGGATTTCCTCCACCGTGCCGGTAAGGCCGCGCATCTGTTCTTCCAGTTGGGTGAGCCGCACTTCCAGCCGTGCGGTGTCGCCACTCATGGGAGCCGCGTGGCCGGTGGTGGCTGGCTGGTTGTAATTACCGGGCGTTCCACCCCCGCGATAGACATTCTGCTGCAACAGATTCATGTCCCGCTCCATGCGGTTCATGCGATCCACAATGCTGGTATCGTAATATTGGGCGGAAGCGGCAAGCGGTGCCAGCGTGAAGAGGGAGGCGATTACGAGTGAACGAAAAGACATGAGGGTGCTCCATAGCGTTACGGAGTACGATACCGCGCTTCTATGCGGATGCAACCCCCAAAAACAAAAGGGTCTGAGAGAGGACTCCCAGACCCTTTTTTCTCACATCACCAACAGACTAGTTGATGACGGTGACGCCACGACGGTTTTTCGACCAGGAGTCTTCGCCGCCACCGACCACGGCCGGACGCTCTTTACCGTAGGAGATGGTGCTGATGCGACCGGCATCCACACCCAGGCTCACCAGGTAGTTTTTCGTAGCGCTGGCACGACGCTCACCGAGCGCAATGTTGTATTCGCGGGTGCCGCGCTCATCGCAATGGCCTTCGATGGTCACGTTGGCGGCGGTGTGCTGACCCAGCCACTCGGCCTGACGGCCCAGTACGGCTTGCGCTTCGCTGCTCAACACGGCGCTATCGTAATCGAAGAATACGCGATCGCCTACGTTTGCGACAAAATCACCGGCGGAACCGGGGGTCATATCACCAGCGGCACCGGCACCAGCGCCGGTTCCGTCGGCGTTACCTGCGCCGGTGGATGAGGTTTCGCACGCTGCCAGCAGGGCCAGCGAAGCGAGCAGAGGAAGTACGCTATACTTCATCGAGAGGTTTCCTTTCCTAGAATCTAATTCATAACGGGTTACATTCGCCCGCGGAAGCTCTAGCGCATCTTGTGGGGTTCGTGCAAGAGTTTCGATAAGGGCGACTGGTTTTTTTCATTTTTCCCAATTTTACCCCTGTTGCCCTCTTACAACAGTGGCGACCAGGCGGGGTCGGAGGCATCGCCGGGGGTAACCAGCTCGCGCTCGTTGAATCCAGTGATGTCGATGGTGAAAATGCGCGGGCGTCCACCGCTGCGGCTAGCACCCTCGCGGGTGAAGGCGATCACCCGTCCGTTGGGCGACCAGGTGGGGCCTTCGACCAGATAACCTTGCGTGAGGAGCCGCTCGCCGCTGCCATCCGGGCGCATCACGCCGATATAGAAGGTGCCGCTTTTCATTTTGGTGAAGGCAATCAGGTCGGCGCGGGGCGACCAGACGGGTGTTCCGTAGCGGCCATCACCAAAGCTGATGCGCTGCACGCCGCCGCCATCGGCGCCCATAATATAGAGTTGCTGGCTGCCGCCGCGATCGGAGTTAAACACAATGCGCCCGCCATCGGGGGAGAAGGAAGGCGAGGTATCAATGCCCGGATGGCTGGTGAGGCGCTGCCGCTGGCGGCTGCGGATATTCATGACATAAATTTCTGTATTCCCGCCGCTGGCGATCGACATGGCGATTTTATCGCCACGCGGGGAAAAACGCGGAGCGAAGGACATGCCGTCAAACCGGCCACCGACCACATCATCCTGCCCCGTTTCCAGATTGCGGATATGCACCTTCGGCGTATTGCCCGCATAGGACATGTAAATGATTTCCTGCTTGTTGGGCGCAAAACGCGGGGTCAGCACCAGACTGGCACCGTTGGTCAGGAACATGTGGTTTTCGCCGTCCTGATCCATAATCGCAAGGCGCTTGATGCGCTTTTGCGCTGGGCCGGACTCCGCCACATACACAATGCGGGAATCGAAATAGCCGTCTTCGCCGGTCAGGCGTTTGTAGATTTCATCGGCAATCAAATGGCTGACGCGCCGCCAGTTCTGCATGTCGGTGGTGAATTCCTTGCCGGAGATCTGTTGCTGGGCGAACACATCCCACAGGCGAAAGGTGAGGGTCACCCGTCCGCCGCCTGCCGGGGTGACGACACCGGTGACGAGCGCCTGCGCGTTGATCTGCCGCCAGTCGGGGAAGCGCGGAAAGCGGGTGCTTGCGGTGATTTGTTCAATAAAGGCGCGGGGGTTGATGGGGGCAAACAGGCCCGAACGTTCCAGATCGGCGGAAACCACCCGCATCACATCGGCGCCCAGTTGCGATTCCGCGCCGCTGGTGCCCGCGAGTGCGGGAAGGGCGATCGGTAGTGGTTCATTCACCCCGCGGGTGATGTCGATCTGTACCACGGCTTGTGCACCGGAAACGGCGGATACAGCCAGCAACAGGGCGAGAAGGAGGGGCGAAAAACGGCGCATGAAAAGGACTCCTGCACGGGGTGAAAGGCTGACGGGTTATACCACGCCATCCTATCCGCGCAAGAGGCCGCGTTCCTGATAATGCTGACGCAGACGCGCCGTGACTTCCGGTGAGGCCATGCCGGTGATGTCGCCGCCCAACTGGCAGATTTGCTTGATAAAACGGGAGGACACAAACTGCATGTCCTCGGAGGCGGGCAGGAACACCGTGTCGATGCCGGGATGCAGGCGGGTATTCATGCAGGCCATCTGGAATTCATATTCAAAGTCGGAGACGGCACGCAGCCCCCGGAAAATCACTTCCGCCCCCACCTGATCCATAAACCGCACCAGTAGGCCGGAGAAGGCGGTCACCTCCACGCGCTCTGCCTGATCGGAGGGGAGGGACAGCACCTCGCTGCGCACCATCGCCACCCGGTCGGTGCTGCTGAACATGCAATGTTTATCGGTATCCTCAGCGACGGCGACCACCAGCCGGTCTACCAGACGCAGGGCACGACTCACCAGGTCCAGATGGCCGTAGGTGATGGGGTCGAAGGTGCCGGGGTAAATGCCAATGCGCATGGTGCGATGCAGCATAAGAGTTTAGGGAGCCGTTGGCAAGAGGCGAACGAACACCTAACTCCCAAGGCTAAACACTAGACACCCGTGCTCCTGATACCGAACGGCCACATGCCGGGATTAGTGCCGAAAGTCGGTTGATAGGTTGCAGCGCTAGTAATCGGCCGAGGTACGGCTTCGTCCGCAGACGCTTGCTGTTGTTCAACATCAACAGGAGCAGGAGCAACCACTTCTTGCGTAAGAGGGGAGGCTTCTTCTCTGGTTTCTACAATAGCGACAGATGTTGTTTGCATGTTCTATCTACCTCATCAAGGTTTCAGGAAGTCTCGCCCACTTTATTCTGCATAGAGAAACAGGGTCGTGCGCGGCAAAACAAGGCGAAGCTTCTTCCCCTCCGCGACCTGCTTCTAACGAAGCTTTATGTCAGTTTTATGACATAAATACCGCCTTTCGATTCAACACTCCCCCACCGTCTCGAACAGGGCATATTGCAGTGCTTCTTCCGGCGCTTTGCCACCCCATACCACCGACTGAAAGGCCGGGTAAAAGCGTTCGCACTCGCGCACGGCGGTGTCGATCATCAATTCCACCGCCTCCTGCGAGGGTTTGGGAAGCGCCAGCAGGGTGTAGCGGAAAAACAGCATATTTTCTTCATGGCAGAGGTCAAAATGGCCCATCCACAGGCCCTCATTCACGCGGGCGGTGAGGGCATAGACCATCGGCCGCAGCGATTCCGGTACGCGACCATCCAGTTGCAGCGCCATGGTGAGGGCGTGGTTTTCGTCGCTCCACTGAAACCAGCAGCGCAGATCGCACCAGTGGCAGCGGAATTCGGCCACCATTTCTTCATCGGAAATGCGTTCATAGGGGGCATCGCGGCCAAACAGCACATCCTCCGCCACATCCATGGGATGGGTCTGTGCGATTTCCTGATGGGTCGTGGTGCGGGTCATGATGCCTTCTTCGGTTTTTTGGGAGTGGAGGTGGCGCGCAAGGCCGCCAGTTCGGCCTTCAGTTGCTCGTTTTCTTCCCGTGCTTTGATCGCCATCTCGCGCACGCGGTCGAACTCCTCGCGGGTGACGGGATGCATCTCGCCGAGCCATTGCGCCACCTGACGTTTGAGCAATTCCTCTATGTCGCGGCGCGCATCGGCGGCGTTCAGCATGGCGCTGCCCGCGAATTTTGCCAGATCGTTGAACCAGTCGGTAGGAATCGTCATTGTGGCCCCTATAGCACAGCGTAAGAAAAAAGGGAAATGGCTTGTGGAGGGATTGCCAATGTGAACCAGCGTTCAGGATTCGGGATTCAGGGTTCAGAAAGGGCTTGACGTATAGATCCAATCCCTTTCTCTTTCCTGACCCCTGACCCCTGACCCCTGACCCCTGACCCCTGACCCCTGACCCCTGACATGTCCCTTCCCTTTCCCAACATTGATCCTATCGCCCTGCAACTGGGACCGGTGGCGATTCGTTGGTACGCGCTGGCCTATATCGGTGGGATTCTGGGCGGGTGGAAGCTCGCCGAAGGGTTTTTCCTCCGCCGCGCCGTGCTGAGCAAGCAAGAGGTGGGGGATCTCGTCTCCTGGATTATTCTGGGGGTGATTCTGGGTGGACGGCTGGGTTATGTCTGTTTTTACCAGCCGGGCTATTATCTGGAGCACCCACTTCATGCCCTACACATCTGGCAGGGGGGGATGTCGTTTCATGGTGGGTTGATCGGTGTGATTACCGCTGTTTGGGGGTTTTGCCTCAAGAAGAAAGTACCGTTTTTCAGCGTCATGGATTGCGTGGCAATCGTAACGCCCATCGGGTTGCTGCTGGGGCGGATCGCCAATTTCATCAATGGCGAGTTGTTCGGCCGGGTGAGCGATGTGCCCTGGGCGGTACGCTTTCCGCATGGCGGGTATCTGCCACGGCATCCCAGCCAGCTATATGAGGCCGCGACGGAAGGGTTGCTGCTCTTTCTGCTGCTGTATCTGCTGGCTCGCTGTACGCTTGCGCTGGGGCGGCATGGGATGCTTTCAGGGGTATTCCTCACGGGCTACGCGACGGCCCGCATGGGGTGCGAACTGTTCCGCGAACCGGATGCCTATTTGGGCTTCCTGCTCGGCCCGCTGACCATGGGGCATCTGCTCTCGCTGCCGATGCTGGGGCTTGGACTGTTTCTCATCACGCGCGCGCTATTGCGTAAGCCGTGAGTCTGCTCGACCGGCTGTTGGAACGAATCAGGCGGGAAGGGTCGCTTTCCATCGAGGCCTACATGCAGGCAGCACTCTTCGATCCGGATGATGGCTATTACATGCGGCAACCGGTGTTTGGTGTGGCAGGCGACTTCATCACCGCGCCGGAGATCAGCCAGTGTTTTGGCGAGATGCTGGCGCTGTGGGTGATTGACCGCTGGCAGCAGATGGGAGCGCCCACCCCCTGCCATATCGTGGAATGCGGCCCCGGACGTGGCACCCTGATGGCGGATATGGCCCGCGTGTTCCGGCAATTCCCAATCACCCACCCAGCGTTTCACCTGCATCTGGTGGAGATCAGCCCGCGCCTGAGAGGTTTGCAGCAGCAGGCGCTGGCGGGTGCGTCCCTCCCCTGTCACTGGCACGAAACGATCGCAACGCTTCCGCCCGGCCCGGTGTTACTGGTGGCCAATGAGTGGCTGGATGCCTTCCCCATTCAACAATGGGTGAAGGACGGGGAGGAGTGGGTAGAGCGGCGGATTGTGTGTCATCCTGAGCCGCAGGCGCATGACGGCCCCTCCCTCCATTTCGCCGATTCCGGTACGCTACCCATCCGCGAAACATCCCCCATGATGCTCGCTGCTATGCGCGAGGTCGCCGCGCATATCCACAAGCAGGGCGGTGCTGCTCTGCTCATCGATTACGGCTATTGGGGGCCGCCAGAGGGCAACACGCTGCAAGCGGTGCGCCACCATAAACCCCATCCGGTACTGGAAATGCCGGGAGAGGCCGACCTCACCGCGCAGGTGGATTTCCACGCGGTAAGTACGGTGGCGGAATCGGTGGGGTTACGGGTGGCACCCCTCACCACCCAAGCGGCATTTTTGGAGAGGCTTGGCATCCGCGAGCGTCAGGCGCGGCTCACCGCGAACACCTCACCCGAAACGGCAAAAACCCTCGCTACGGGCGTTGAACGCCTCCTCTCCCCCGACCAGATGGGAACACTGTTTAAGGTGTTGGAGGTTAACTGACCGTGAAGGATTGGATTGTGCCTGACGTGAGTAGGTCATGAAGCGCTCCTTCGACAACACGAACCCCTCCTTCGGGTACCGTCCATCTATCCACGACCCCATACAAACCCCTATATGTAACGGGTACGCCAGTGCTTTCGAGGACCTGTTCTACTGCACCGTAATTGTCCGAAGCCTTTGCGACCCTCTCCCCTATTGTAAAGCCATTGTCAGGATCATCTGCAATTACTACTTCAATGTCTACCATCTCATCCTCCATAAGTTAATGGGGAAAGCTTAACCCACGGATGCGTCTTTTTTTTTCTGAAAGATGAAGGTTTTGTGACAAGTGCTTCCATCTGCCGGAGTTGACGGTTCCCTTTTAGCTCCCTACGTTGCCTATAGCGTTTTCGCTTTTCGTATACGCTAGGAGCGTGAGGCGACGTGTCGTAAACCTACACGAGATGAAACGCGACAACGCGTAAACGAAAATGGGAAATGCTATAGATGATCCCCGCGCCTAACCTCTTCCGCATTCCCGGCCTCGCGCACGGCTTCTTCACCCGCGAGGGCGGGGTGAGTGAAGGCGCGTTCGCCTCGCTCAATGGCGGGTGGGCGTCGGGTGATGCGCTGGAAGCGATCCTTGAGAACCGCCGCACCATCATGGCGCGGTTGGGAATGGAAAACCTGCCCCTCCTCTCCTTACGGCAGGTGCATGGAAATGCGGTCGTTACGGTCACCGCTCCGTGGGATCGTGATGCCATGCCGGAAGCCGATGCGATGGTCACGCGCATTCCCGGCATCGCGATCGGCATCCTCACCGCCGATTGCGCCCCGGTGCTGCTGGTGGATCCGGCAGCCCGCATCATCGGTGCCGCCCATGCGGGATGGAAAGGCGCGCTGGGTGGCGTGATAGAAGCCACGGTGGAGGCCATGTGCGCACTCGGAGCCGAACGTCCTGCGATCCGTGCCGCCGTGGGGCCGTGCATCGGCTTTGCCTCCTACGAGGTAGACGCCGCCTTCCACAGCCGGTTTACGGAGCAGGACGCCACTCATGCGCGTTTTTTCGCGCAAGGGAGCGACCCCGCCCATTACCAGTTTGATCTGCGAGGGTTTGTCTCGCATAGGCTGGCCGCCAGCGGGGTGGTGAATGTGAATACCGACCGATCCGATACCTACCGCGACACCACGCGATTCTACAGCTTCCGCCGCATGACCCACGAGGGCGGCACCCAGTATGGCAGGCAGCTCTCGGTGATCGGCTGGCGGTAACCCCTCCCGTGGGGAGGGAGGAATCTCCTAACGAGCCACGAGCGGAAGGTATACCGCGTTATTAGGAACAGAAGGAGTCGCCGGTAAGTTCTGTCCATCCACCGTCATATCCTGCACATCGCCCCCAACAAATTGACTCAGTTTCATGTTGTCAACCGCTGCCCGTGCATTGGATTGGGCAAACAGATATTGCGTGGCATTCACCCTGTCCGTACCTGTCAGAGTCGGCGAGCTCTCATTGAAGTCATAGGTATGACCACCAAACGTTACAGCACCTGTCAATTTGGGAATTTGCTGCTCGCTGGGAGATTGGATTGGATTTCCATTGGCATCGACCACTATAATCTGCGCGCCTGGTTCCAGCGTAATATTGCCGTTTACCGTTGCTCCTGCCTGAATTTGCAATGTTTGACCCGCCTTGACGGTAAGCCCGTTTTCAAACGTAGCGTCCAGCACGGTGAAGGTGTTGGTCTTTCCGTCTTCGCTGCGTAACTCCAAAGAACTGGTAAATCTTCCTCCCAATTCAGAACCGCTTCCAACGGACATTTTGACCGCGATCGTCGAAGTGGGATCGGAGAGTAGCGTTCCCACCTGAACCGGAAGCCAACCTGGGTTCTCCATTTCATAAGAAAGGGAACTGACCGCGCCTACCTCCAGAGTTCCCGCAGTCTCAATGGAGGGAGGGGTGCGGCCTGGAAGGGGGGGGGAAAAATTCTCTTGTAACGCCTACCTTGAGATCACCATATAGGTGGATTGTGGACGTAGAGCTTCCGGACACAGCGGCAACCGTTAGCGGATCTCCGTCTGTTGCCTGCACATAAAGATGACTCTGGTCTTCAAGTCTTACGGATTCATGCATCACCACATTCGCGCCCGTTGCAGGAGCATCCGAGTAATCGAGAATGGTCAGTGCCCCATCATTTTTCAGTGTATAGGCCCCAAAATGCGCAGCATGTCCTATATCTGCACGAACACCTCCCCCTTGAGTCACGATGGTTCCTTCTGGCACCACATTGTCAAGATACATGAAGGTAGATGGTAGACGCGACGCTACCGTGATTTGCAAATCACCAACGTCCAATGGGGTGGTTTCGCTATTATTCAGGGAACTAAAGCTGATCCCCTTGATGTTCTCATTGCTGATGACTTGCAAAACTTGTGGGATAGTGAATGTTTCGCCATCCGCAAGACCACTGGTATCCAGAGTAATAAACACAATCTCCGGAGAGGTAAGGTTATACGCCTCTTCTAAAGCTGTCCTGAGTTCGTCGTTTTGTGTACAATGGTGCCCTGCGGTTCATTTGTCGAGGCAGCAGCGACGGCACTGTCGGGATTCTCTGGAGAAGCGGGGATTTGCGTAAATGGCATAGGTGCTCCGTTTGGTGAAAATGGCTTAACGGAGACAGTAGAACACACAAAGGTTACAAAATAATTACTTCTTTATCTACCACCGCAACTTCGGCTGGCGAGCGGCGCGCACCTCATCCAGCCGGGTGCGGGGGGCGGAGACGGGGAAGGTTTTCATGTCGTCGGCCTTGCCTGTGGAAACAGCCTCAGCAATCGCCCGCATCACGGCGATGAATTGATCCAGCGTTTCTCTGGTTTCGGATTCCGTCGGTTCAATCAGCATCGCATTGGGCACCACCAGCGGAAATTGCACCGTCATCGGGTGGAAGCCGTATTCGATCAGCGTTTTGGCGATATCGCCCACCGCCACGCCTTGCGCTTTCTGGTGTTTGTCGGTGAGCAGGCATTCATGCATACACACCCCCGGAAAGGGCACATGGTAGAGGTCTTTCAGTTGCGACAGAATGTAATTGGCGTTCAGCACGGCGTTCTCTGCCGCCTGTTTTAGCCCCTCGCCGCCATGGGCGAGCATATAGGCCAGCGCCCGCACCGCCATGCCGAAATGGCCGTGGAAACCCTTCATACGGCCGACCGCCGTATTGCTCTCGGTTTCCAGATCATACGCATCGCCGGTTTTCACGATGCGCGGCACGGGCAGGAAGGGGCGGAGTTCCTCGCGCACGGCAATCGGTCCGCTGCCGGGACCTCCCCCCCCATGCGGGGTGGAGAAGGTTTTGTGCAGATTGAAATGCATCACATCCACGCCGAGATCTGCGGGGCGTACCCGTCCCATAATGGCGTTGAAATTGGCCCCGTCGCAGTAGAAATAGGCACCCTTGGCGTGTAAGGCCTCGGCGATTTCCAGAATATTCGGCTCGAAAATCCCGCAGGTGTTGGGATTGGTGAGCATCAAGGCGCCGACATCACCGTCAAGCGCGGCGTGGAAGGCCGCCCTATCCACAATGCCTTCGCTTGTGGAGGGAATGGTGCGAATCTCAAACCCGCACACGGCAGCGGTGGCCGGATTGGTGCCATGGGCGCTATCGGGCACCAGCACCACGCGCTTGCCGCCGCCCTTTGCGTCGAGCGCAGCGCGGATCACCATCATGCCTGCGAGTTCCCCATGCGCGCCTGCCGCCGGGGTGAGCGTCACCGCCGGAAGGCCGGAGAGGATACCGAGCCACTCCTGCAACTCCCACATCAGCGCCAGCGCCCCCTGCACGGTGGAGGTGGGTTGTAGCGGATGAATCTGCGCGAAACCGGGCAACCGCGCCATCTGCTCGTTCAGGCGCGGGTTGTGCTTCATCGTGCAGGAGCCAAGCGGGTAGAAACCTGAATCAATGGAGTAATTCATCTGCGAGAGCCGGGTGAAATGCCGCACCACCTGCGGTTCACTCACCTGTGGCAGGCCGATCGCCTCGCGCACGGGCTGTCCTGTGCGTGGCGCACCCGCTGGCACGGGCGGCATATCGACGCCGCAGCGGCCCGGCGCGCTTTGCTCAATCAGCAGCGGTTCGTCGAAGGAAAGACCGCGATGGTTGGGAAGGGTGGGAGAGGCAAGGGGCATAGTCAGGGCACAGGGGTCAGGATTCAGGATTCAGGAGCGCCGTCAACGCATCCACCAGCTGCGCGATGTCGGCATCGCTCACCATTTCCGTGGCGGCAATCAGCAGGCGATTCCCGGTGAGCGGTAATCCGGCGACGATGCCCCGTCCCGCCAGACGCTCCACCAGCGGCGCGGCATCCACGGGCAGACGCACTACAAATTCATTGAAGAAGGCGGTGTTTTCCACCGAAACACCGGGAATAGCGGCGAGCGCATCCGCCAACTGGCAGGCACGGGCATGGTTGTCGCGGGCCAGTTGCTTGAACCCCACCTCACCCAGCAGGCTGGCATGGACGGTGAAAGCCAACGCGCACAAGCCCTGATTGGTGCAGATGTTGGAGGTCGCTTTTTCGCGCCTGATGTGCTGCTCGCGGGTGGAAAGGGTGAGGACGTAACTCCGCCTCCCCTGACTATCCACCGTTTCGCCGCAGAGCCGCCCCGGCATCTGGCGTAAGTACGCTTCCTTACAGGCGAAGAAACCCAGATGCGGCCCGCCAAAACTCATCGGCACACCGATGCTTTGCGCCTCGCCCGCCACCACATCCGCCTGCACGGGAGGCGGCAACATGCCGAGCGAGAGGATTTCGGTGATCGCCACCACCAGCAGTGCGCCGGAGGCATCGCAGGCGGCGCGCAAGCGCTCGAGCGATTGCGGCGTACCGTGGAAATCCGGCGATTGTTGAATCACGCAGGCGGTGGCGGCGTCCGGTGTTTCGTCATGCACCACCGTGAAGCCGCGAAACCGTGCATAGGTGGTGAGGGTTTCCAGATAATGCGGATGCAACGCACCGGAAATCACTACCCGGTCGCGTCCCGTCACGCGCATCGCCATCAGGGCGGCTTCGGCAACGGAGGTCGCGCCGTCATACATGGAGGCGTTGGCGATCTCCATCCCCGTCAGTTGGGCGATGATGCTCTGAAATTCAAAAATCGCGGTGAGGGTGCCTTGCGCGATTTCCGGTTGGTAGGGGGTATAGGAGGTGAGAAATTCCCCGCGCTGGATGATCGCATCCACGGTGGCGGGGATATGGTGATGGTAGCACCCTGCCCCCAGAAAAAAGGGCGCATTCCCCGCCGCCAGATTGCGTGCCGCGAGGGCTGAGAGCCTGCGCGAAATGCCGATTTCGCTCTCGCCTTTGGGGAGCGGCAGAGGAGTGGTTTGCCGGGCCGATTCCGGCACAAAGGCATAGAGATCATCCACCGACGACGCAGCCATAGCGGCCAGCATCGCCTGACGATCCGCATCGGTGGTGGGCAGAAACCGCATGGCGAAAGATGTAGCATTGCACGCAGCAGGAGGCAAGGGGGTGCGTGCGCGTCATGGCACCGTCATCCTGAGCCGTAGGCGAAGGATCCCCCCGCTTGCTCTATCCTATCCGCGTTCTGCACATGGGGAGATCCTTCACTTCGTTCAGGATGACGAGGAGGAAATGTCCTCGTCCATAAGCGCCCACCCATCATGCTGAGCGTAGCGAAGCATCCCCCACTTACCATGCCGTTGAGGATAGCGCAGCGGAGAGGGCAATTGTCATAAAACAATCATGAAATGGTCACTTTTATGAAAGGGTGAACAGACACCATGTCATGGCTTGAAGAAAGCAGCATCTCACAACTGAAAACAATGCGAGGATTTATGGCCGAAGAAACATCCAAGAAGACAAAGCATGAGCGTTTTGATCCCAAGCAGGCTCGCGATTTCCCTGTAAATCCAGATGGCACCACGAATACGGCGCAAGTGGACAAAGATAGCCAAAAAATTTACGATGCTTTGGAGAAAGCTATAAAAGACTTGGAGAAGAGTTAGAAGAGTCTGGATCTGTTCCCCTAGCCTTCTCCCTCCATCCCCGCTATAGTTCCGTCCCATGGGTATCACGCATATCATCGGGGCGGGGGCGGCGGGGCTGGCGGCGGCGGTGCGGCTGGCGACTGCTGGTGAGCATTTTATCCTCTACGAGGCGGGGGAGATGGCCGGTGGCCGCTGCCGGTCGGTGTGGGATGCCGAGTGGGACCGGTTGCTGGATGTTGGTAACCACCTGCTGCTGGGGGCCAACGGCTCCACCTTCGATTTTCTGCATGCCATTGGTGCCGAACATGCCTGGCAGGCGATCTACCCGCCTGTCTATGCCTTTGCCGATGCCAAAACCGGTGATCGCTGGCAATTCGCGCCCGAACCGGGCTTTCTGCCGCGCTGGATTTTCAAGCGTGCGCAGCGCATTGAAGGCACCACCGCCCGCGATTATCTGGAAGCCCTGCGGCTGCATTTCGCCTGTAAAAACCGTACCGTGGCGGAATGCCTGAACCCATCGGGGATGCTCTTTCAACGCTGGTGGCGTAACCTGACCTTCGCCTCCTGCAACGCTCCTCCGGAAGAGGCTTCCGCCGAAATGCTGTGGCGGGTGGTGCGCGAGGCCTTTATCAAGCGCCGCAATGGCTGCGTTCCCTATGTGGTGCGGGATTCGCTGGATGCCGCTCTGGTACGTCCCGCGCTGCAATTCCTAGGCTTTCACGGCGCGGATATCCGGTATGGCTGGCGCCTGACGGATATGGAGACCCATGCCGGCACCGTGCAGGTCTTGCATTTTGGTGGCGAGACCGTGCCGCTCGCGGCAGGCGATAGCGTGATTCTTGCCCTGCCTGCCGGGGAAGTGACGCGGTTTCTGCCGGATACACCGGTGCCGGATGCCTATCACGCTATCCTCACCCTGCATTTCCGCACCCCCACCCTGCCGGTCTCGCTGCCGCCACTGATGGGCATCACAAACAGCCCCGCGCAATGGATATTCCCCCGCGAGGGCCTCTGCTCCGCGAGCCTCTACGCGCCGGATGTGGAAACACTCGCCCTGCCGGATGATAAGCTTGCAGCGCGCATCTGGCGGGATATCGCGCCGGTGTTGCAGCTTCCCGCCGATCCCGTGCCGGATTTCCGCTGTTTCCGCGATAAACATGCCGCCTTTGCCGCCACCCCCACCAGCATTCACCATCGCCCACGGGTGAGCACGGGGCTGGCCAATCTGTTTCTGGCGGGTGACTATGTACAAACCGGCCTGCCAGCCTTGCTGGAAAGCGCCATCAAATCCGGCCATGTGGCAGCCACCCATTGCATCGGCAAAGAGTGGCTGGGTCGGGATGCGTGAATTATTTGTGACAGGATTGTGATCGCACCACAAGATTCTCTACCTTCCACCAGAGTGATTCTGAAGCTGGCACGCTCCGGAGATCATTACTTCAAAACAAACTAACATGAGAGTGATTCAATGGCTAAAATTGTAACGATGGTTGGTGATAATGGCTACAATTTCTTGGCCGGCGAGGATACAGGCGAGCGCTTCGAGATATACGGTCTTGGCGGCAATGACATCCTGTATGGTGCCTATCTCAACGACTCTCTGTATGGTGGAGATGGCAATGATACGATGGACGCGGGATATGGCAATAATCTCCTCATAGGCGGCGCAGGTAACGACGTCATGCATCTCGGTTATGGAGCGTATCTTGGTCTTGCAGAGTCAACACAGACCAGCATCGGCTTTGGTGGTGATGGCGCGGACACGGTTTATGGCACTCTGGTGTCTGACACCATTTATGGTGATGGCGGCAATGACGTCATCTGGGCTGATAACGGGGATCTGGCCAATTGGGGAAGTATCACACCCGCCGGTGGCAATGACGTGGTTTCCGGTGGTGCAGGAAACGACTTCATCGCAGGAGAAGGCGGTAACGACACCATCTCCGGTGGCAGCGGCAATGATACCATTTACGGCGGTGTCGGCAGTGATAGCGTTACGGGAGACGGCGGTAACGACCTGATCTACGGCTATGCCACCCCTGATAGCGATCAGGGTGATACTGCTGTGGATACGCTCTCTGGCGGCAGTGGGGATGACACCATTTTTGGCGGTAACGCGCAAGGGTCTAACCTGATTTATGGTAACACGGGCAATGATCTTATCTATGGCGGTCTGGGTGCTAACACCATCTATGGTGGCGCAGGAAACGACTTTATCGGCGGCGGAAACGGCGACGATGTGCTGCAAGGCAACGACGGGAATGACACCATCAATGGCAGCTACGGTAGCAATACCCTCTATGGCGGCGCCGGAGATGACGACCTGACCGTTGGGAAATATGGCTCTGGACGTTTCTATGGACAGGATGGCAACGACGTCATCCGCGGCAACTGGAACGATGATACTTTGAATGGTGGAGCCGGCGACGACGTGCTGGATAGCGGTGCGCGGGGCAATGATATCATGACCGGCGGTGAAGGTGCCGACCAGTTTGCATTCTGGAACTACAGTGGTGATGCGGGGAGAGACATCGTCCGCGACTTTGAGAACGGCCAGGATCGTATCAATCTGGATTTCTACAACCTGTCGGTTGCAAACTTCCAGCAGGATTTTCTGGATCAGTTTGTGAAAGATACAGGCAGCGATGTGCGCATCACGTTGCCCAATACTTACCTGTATGATGGTAATGCGGATGTGATCATCCTCAAAAATGTCGATATCAGCGACCTGAGCGCAGACGATTTCATTTTCTAGTCACTGCGCTGTTGCGATACGGCAGGGGGCGGGTCTTCGGGCCCGCCCCTTTCTTTATGTTCTCGGCATTCGGTCCCAATCCCCAAACCGGCTATGCAGCGCGGTGAGGAGCGCCATCGCGGCCGTATCGGCGCGCAGGATGCGTGGGCCAAGTGATGCAGGGACAATGCGGGGATGGGCGCGTAGATAATCCCGCTCTTCTGGCGAGAACCCTCCCTCTGGCCCCACCAGTGCGGCCCATCTGCGTTCTGCGGGCTGGCTGGCCAGCACCTCATACACCGAACCGCCGGAGCCTGCTTCATCCGCCCAGAGCAGAAACCGATCCTCCGGCAATCCAGCGAGAGCAGTGGCAAGCGGTACGGCGTCCGGGATATCCGGCACGCTGAGCCGTTCGCATTGCTCGGCGGCTTCGGTGGCGATATGGCGTAGCCTGCCGGTATTGACCTTGCCCATATTGGTATACTGGGTCATTACCGGGATCAGGCGCGAGGCGCCTAGTTCCGTGGCTTTTTCCACCAGAGTGTCGATCCGCCCGGATTTAATCGGCGCAAACAGCAGCCATACATCCGGTTCCACTTCAGGAGCGCGGTGTTGCGAGACAATCTCCAGCGCGGCATCCTGTTTGTGCAGGCGCAGAATACGGGCCTCCCACTCGCCATGATGCGCATTGAACAGATGGAGGGAGTCGCCTTCCTTCATCCGCAGCACATTGCGCAGGTAATGCCCCTGCTCCGGCGGCAGATGCACTTGCATCCCGGCGTGGAGGGTGTCAGGGTAATGAAGTCTTACGCGAGAGTGAGTGCCCATGCCCCCTTCATATTCGGATGTTTCCGCTTCCGCAACCGTTCCGCTTGCATGGGTGCCGGAACGGTTGCGTGCCTACGCCTTCCTGATGCGCTGGCATCAGCCGACGGGGATCTGGTTGCTCTTCTGGCCCTGCGCCTGGGCGGCGACACTCGCGGCACGCGCCATGGGGGAGGAGATTCCATGGGGATTGCTGCTGCTGTTTCTGCTGGGATCGGTGGCGATGCGCGGCGCGGGGTGCATTGTGAACGACCTCGCCGATCGCCGTTTTGATGCCGAAGTCGCACGCACGCGGAGCAGACCGCTGGCCAGCGGAGCGCTCACCGTCCGGCAGGCGGTTGGGTGCCTCCTGTTGCTGCTGCTCATCGGGGGGGGCGTGTTGCTGATGCTCCGCCCGGCGACGATCTGGCTGGGGTTAGCTGCACTGCCACTGGTGGTGGCCTATCCGTTTATGAAGCGCATCACCCACTACCCGCAGGCATTTCTGGGGCTGACCTTCAACTGGGGTGCGCTGGTGGGCTGGATGGAAGTCACCGGAACCCTCTCCCTGCCCGCCTTGCTGCTCTATCCGGCGGGGGTATGCTGGACGCTCGGTTACGATACCATCTACGCGCTTCAGGATCGCCAGGACGATGCGCGGATCGGCGTCAAATCCACCGCCCTGCGATTCGGAAACCGAGTGCGGGAGTGGGTGGTGGGGTTTTACCTGCTCGCATGGCTGTTCTGGTGCGCGGCGGGGGCGCTTGGCGGAGCGGGAGTGGCCTATACATTCGCCATGCTGCTGGTGGCGGGGCTGCTGGCACTGCA
>JBIPLF010000019.1:0-33427 GCA_044368015.1 Rickettsiales bacterium | reverse complement strand
CATGTCTGTGAAGGGGATTGGGTATTATGCTGTGCCAGCGTGGCATGTAGAACAACGTCCGTGAACAGCATTAGGCCTCTGCCTCATACCGTTTGACGCAAGAGGGGGAAAGCATTAGGTTCCGCCGCCTCGCAACCGCAGAACCGTCACGGAATCCATGCTTTCCATTCAGGACCTCACCTACCGCATCGCCGGACGCACGCTGCTGGAGAAGGCATCGCTCACCATTCCCGCCGGGTATCGCATTGGGCTGGTTGGCCCGAACGGCACCGGAAAATCCACGCTCTTCAAGCTCATTTCCGGGGAGCTATCTCCCGATGGCGGCGAGATTTCGCTGGTGAAGGGCGCCAGCATGGGCATGGTCCGTCAGGATTTGCCGGACGACGACACCACGCTGATCGACATCGTGCTCGCAGCGGATACCGAGCGTGCCAGCCTGCTGCTGGAAGCGGAAACGGCGGAGGATCCAGACCGCATCGGCGATATTTACACCCGTCTGGGCGAGATTGACGCCTACACCGCTCCGGCCCGCGCCGCGACCATCCTCGCCGGGCTTGGCTTTAACGATCAGGCGCAGAACAGCCCTATTTCCGACTTCTCCGGAGGCTGGCGCGCCCGCGTAGCGCTTGCGGCGGCTTTGTTCCGCGAGCCGAACCTGCTGTTGCTCGACGAACCGACCAACCATCTGGACTTTGAAGCGATGGTGTGGCTGGAGAACTTCCTCATCCGCTACCAGCACACGCTGGTGATTATCAGCCACGACCGGGATATTCTCAACAAAACGGTGGAGCATATTGTGCATCTGGAAAACCAGAAGCTCACTCTCTACACCGGCAACTATGATTTCTTCGAGCGCAAACGCGCCGAGCAATTGCTGGGTCAACAGGCCCTGCACGAAAAACAAATGGCGCAGAAGGCCAAAATGATGGCCTTTGTCGATCGCTTCCGCGCCAAGGCGAGCAAAGCCCGTCAGGCTCAAAGCCGCCTGAAAATGATCGAGAAAATGGACATTGTGGACGCCGTGATGGCCGAAAGGGTGACCGCTTTCATCTTCCCGCAACCGGAAGAGTTGCGCTCGCCGCTCATCACGCTGGAGAACATCAACGCCGGGTACAGCCCCGATAAGCCGGTACTCAAAAACCTGAATCTGCGCATCGACGCCGACGACCGCATTGCGTTGCTGGGAGCAAACGGCAACGGTAAATCGACACTGATTAAGCTGCTCTCCGGCCGCCTTGCCCCGCTTTCGGGTGAAATGCACAAGCCCAGCAAGCTGCGTGTGGGGTATTTCGCCCAGTTCCAGACCGACGAGCTGGACGTCACCCAAACCCCGTTTCAGGTGATGCGCGGCGTGATGATTGACGTCGCCGAACCCAAAATCCGCGCAGCGTTAGGGAAATTCGGCTTCGACAAACACAAGGCCGATACCAAGGTCGGCGAGCTTTCCGGCGGCGAAAAAGCGCGATTGCTCTTCTGCCTGATGAGCCTGGACGCGCCGCATATCATGCTGCTCGACGAACCGACCAACCATCTGGATATTGATGCGCGTGAGGCGCTGACTCAGGCGCTCAATAACTATAGCGGCGCGGTGATTCTGGTCAGCCATGATCCGCATCTGGTGGAATGCGTGGCCGATCGCCTGTGGATTGTGGCGGATAACACCTGCAAACCCTATGAGGATGACCTGGATGGCTACCGCAAACTGATCGTGCAGCAGCGCCGTAAGGAGCGCGAAGCCGCCCGCGAAAGCAAAAGCCAGAAAGCCGCGAAAGAGGCCCCCACCCTCTCGGAAACCGAGAAAAAGATTGCGAAGATTGAGCAGAAAATCGCCGACCTCTCCCGCCAGAAAGACGCGATTGAAAACGACCTCGCCACCGCCTGTGCAAACGGCGACAGCAAGCAATTGAAAGACCTGAACATCACCCACGACCGCCTGCAAAAACAACTGGCGGAGACCGAAGCCGCATTGGAAGCCTGCATTGCGCAGTTGTAGAAAGCACAGCATATGGTGTGTGCGTTTGTAATGCTACCGTCGTGTTCAACGCTAATCTTTGCGGTCAATGCCGGGCTACAAACTTAGGAAAGCACCCCCTCCCTATCCCTCCCCCGCGTTGCGGGAGAGGGGACCGGAGGGAAAGCCCCTCATTTGTACATGCGCTGATCGTAAGGCGCGATATCGCATCCGGTTCCCTCTCCCGCAACGCGGGGGAGGGATAGGGAGGGGGGAAAGTAAGAAAGATGTCACCATGCATGCACTAACCCTTCTCTACGGTCAGCCACCACACGGGATTGTGCCCATCCCCGCCGATGCCGTACAATGCTCGCCGCTGATTCCGGACTCCACCAAGCTGGAAGCGTGCGCGGAAGGCAGTCTGCAAAGCGCCTGCATCTACGCTCCCCCCAATACGCTGGAGCGCCGTTATACACTGGCGCTTGCGTTGCAAGCCTTAACGGCAGGTGCGCCCCTCACCGCACTTGCTCCGAAAGACAAAGGCGGCAGCCGCATCGCCAAGGAACTCTCTGCGTTTGGATGCACGGTCAAAGAAGTCTCCCACAGCCACCACCGCATCTGCACCACTGCCCGACCCGCCACCTTGCAAGGTACCGATGCGGCGATCGCCGATGGCGGCCTGCAACAACACTCCGCGCATGGCTTCTGGACCCAACCCGGCCTCTTCCACTGGGACCGGATCGACCCCGGCAGCGCGTTGCTGTTGAAACACCTCCCCCCCTTGCGAGGCAAAATCGCCGAGCCAGGTTGTGGGCTGGGCGTGCTGGGGCGTGCGATCCTCACCGCACCGGAAGTGCAGCACCTCGCCCTCATCGATATCGACCGGCGCGCTGTGGAGGCAGCAGAGCACAACCTCGCCGACCCACGCGCCAGCTTTGTATGGGCGGACTTCCGTACCGCACCGCTGCCTGCCCACTACAACGCCGTGGTGATGAACCCGCCTTTCCATTCGGCCGGTATCGAAGATCACACGCTGGGGCAAGCGTTTGTGGAACGTGCCGCCTCGCTGCTCAAACCCGGCGGGATCTGCTGGATGGTGGCCAACCGGCATCTCCCTTACGCGCCGGTGCTGGCCGCCGCCTTCTCCCGTGTCGAACGGATAGACGATGCCGATGGTTTCAGGGTGTACAGGGCGGAGAAGTAGGATGCATTGCAGGTTGCACATGCCTCTCCTCCGTCACCCCTCCCTGAATGGGAGGGTTCGGAATTGCTTGCGATTCCGGGGGAGGGTGTCATGCTGAACGGAGTGAAGCATCTCTCCGCTTGTGTCAACCTATCTGTGTTTCGTAAAAGGAGAGATCCTTCGGGGATACATCCCCTCAGGAGGACCACCCCCTCCCGGCCTCGCTGGCGACTCGCTGCGCTCACGCCGCTCGCCGACCTCCCCCATCAAAGGGGGAGGTGAAACACCCCAACGCTGAGAACCCGCCCCCATGACCACCACCATCCGACTCGACCGTCTGCTCTCCGGCATGGGATATGGCTCCCGCCGCGAGGTGGAATCCTTGGCCATGACCGGCCGCATCCTGCTGGATGGCACGGAAATAGAGGATGCCGGGCAACGCCTGCCCCTCACCCCGCAACTCCAAACCCGCCTTACCGTGGATGGCGCGCCGCTCGACCCGCTGCCGGGCATGGTGGTGATGTTGCATAAACCGCTGGGCGTCACCTGCTCGCATAAGGAGTCCGGCGCGCTGATTTACGATCTGCTACCCGGCCGCTGGATGCGACGCGACCCGCAGCTTTCCAGTGTCGGCAGGCTGGATAAGGAAAGCTCTGGCCTGCTGCTCCTCACCGATGACGGTCAACTGCTGCACCGCGTGATTTCCCCCAAAAAACACGTCACCAAACGCTACCATGTGACGCTGGATCGCCCCTTGCGCGGTGACGAAACCGCCCTCTTTGCCAGCGGCACCCTGATGCTGGAACGCGAGGAAAAACCCCTCAAACCCGTGGCGATGGACGTGCTCTCCCCCACCACCGCCTGCGTTACGTTGCAGGAAGGGCGTTACCATCAGGTGCGGCGCATGTTTGCGGCGGTTGGCAATCATGTCACCGCCCTGCACCGTGAGGCAATCGGCGGGCTTACGCTACCGGAGGATCTGGCACCCGGCGCGTTCCGCATGCTGGACAGCGAAGCCATCGCCCGTATTTTTACGCCGGAAGGATAAACCATGCCCCTCACCCCCACCTTCATTCTCGTTCGCCCGCAACTGGGTGAGAATATCGGCGCCGTAGCGCGGGTGATGGCCAATTTCGGCTGCCGTGACCTGCGGATTGTCGCCCCCCGCGATGGATGGCCGAACCCCGCCGCCGACGCGATGGCAGCGATTGGCCTGCCGATTCTGCAACAGGCGCGGCTGCATGACACGCTGGAAGACGCGCTTGCCGGAATGCGGCTGGTGCTGGCCTGCACCGCCCGCCGCCGCGAGCTGAACCTCCCCTACTACACACCGGAATCGGCGATTGCCGCGCTGCGCCCTCTGGCGAAGGCCCCTCACCCCACGGCGCTGCTCTTTGGCCCGGAAGCCAGTGGCCTGACCAATGACGATCTGGCGCTGACCGATGGTATCGTCACCATTCCGGTTGACCCTGCTTTCCCCTCGCTGAATCTCGCGCAGGCGGCGGGAATCCTCCTCTATGAGTGGCAAAAAGCCGCAGGCGCGCCGCTTGCCGCAGCCCCTCCCCTCCTCGCCCCGCGTGAGGAGATGATCCTGCTGTTCGAGCATCTGGAAGCAGCCCTCGACGCCGCCGGATTCCTCCGCCCCCCGGAAAAACGCCCGGCGATGGTGCGGAATCTACGGGTGATGCTCACCCGCAGCCAGCTCTCCGAGCAGGAAGTGCGCAGCTGGCGTGGCATCATCAAAGCCCTGGTACGGGGGAAGAGAGACAATACACCATTGACAGACGCCAAAAAACCGTGATAACGGCGACAGTCAAGTTTAGGAACTAAGAACCTTCTAACCATAGACGGAATCGCGTGACCAAAATCATTCAAGCCAAATACAAGCTCAGCCGCCGCCACATGGTCAATGTGTGGGGCCGCGTGAAAGACCCTGTTGCCTCCAAGAACTACCCTCCCGGACAGCATGGCCCCACCGCCCGTCCGAAGCAGAAGGATTATCTGGTGCAACTGCGCGCCAAGCAAATCCTGAAGGGCTATTACTCCATGACGGAAAAGCAATTCCGTCGCGTGTATGGGGAAGCCGTGCGCCGCAAGGGCGACACCAGTGAAAATCTGGTTGGTCTGCTGGAAAGCCGTCTGGCGTCTGTGGTTTATCGCCTCAACTGGGCCGCGACCATTTTCGGTGCGCGTCAGTTGGTGAGCCATGGGCATGTGAAGGTCAATGGCCGTCGCGTGACCGTCGGCAGCTACCGCGTCAAAGCCGAAGATGTGATCGAGCTGGACAGCAAAATGCAACAAAATGTCGCCGTGATGACCGCCCTCAATACCAAAGAGCGTGATGTCCCCGGCTACATCACCTCGGAAGGGGTGAAGGCGTCCTTCAAACGTGCACCGCAATTTGACGAAATCCCCTACCCGTTCAAAGCCGAACCGAATCTGGTGATCGAGTTCTACTCACGGTAGTGAGAGTCAGTGCGTGAGGTAAATGGCGTGACGTAGCCGTCATCCCAGCGAAAGCTGGGATCCAGCCTTTTCCGGGCTTCTGGATTTCAACTTTTGTTGGAATGACGAGGAGGAAGTATCGTGTTTTCGCTTTTTTCTCAGACGAGGAGTGCGAGGCGACGTGTAGTCAACCTACACGAGGCGAAGCACGACGAGGCTTAAGGAAAAATGGGAGACACGATACATGGCCTGTAACCGCTTCGGCCGCCTCTTCTCCTTCACCAGTTGGGGTGAAAGCCACGGCCCGGCGATTGGCTGCGTGGTCGATGGCGTCCCCTCCCGTATCCCACTCACCCCCGACGACATCCAACCCTATCTCGATCGCCGCAAACCCGGACAGTCGCGCTTCACCACCCAGCGGCGCGAGCCGGACCGGGTGCAGATCCTCTCCGGCGTGTTCGAAGGCCTTACCACCGGCGCACCGATTTCCCTGCTGATTGAAAACGAAGACCAGCGCTCCAAAGACTATGGCGACATCGCCGAGAAGTTCCGCCCCGGACATGCCGATTACACCTACTGGAAAAAATACGGCATCCGCGATTACCGCGGCGGGGGGCGCTCCTCCGCCCGCGAAACCGCTGTGCGGGTCGCCGCCGGAGCCATTGCCCACAAAATCCTTGGCGAAACCATCCGCATTCGCGGCGCGCTGATTCAAATCGGCCCGCACGCTATCGACCGCACAAACTGGGACTGGAGTGAAACCACCCGCAACCCCTTCTGGTGCCCAGATGCCGCCACCGTGCCGCTATGGGAAACCTATCTGGACGGCATCCGCAAAAACGGCTCTTCGATTGGCGCGGTGGTAGAGGTAATCGCCGAAGGCGTACCAGCGGGACTCGGCGCACCGCTCTACGGCAAGCTGGACGCCGACCTCGCCAGCGCGATGATGGGTATCAACGCCGTCAAAGGCGTGGAAATCGGCGCGGGTTTCGCCGCCGCGAGCTTGGAAGGCGTGGAGAACGCCGACCCGATGCGCATGGTCGATGGCGCCGTCACCTTCACCTCCAACCATGCGGGCGGCATTCTGGGCGGCATCTCCACCGGGCAGGAGGTAGTCGTACGCATGGCGATCAAACCCACCAGCTCCATCCTCACCCCCGTGCCAACCGTGGATATCCACGGCCACAACACCGAGATCATCACCAAAGGCCGCCACGATCCGTGCGTCGGCATCCGCGCCGTCCCCGTCGCCGAAGCGATGATGGCCTGCGTGCTCGCCGATCACTGGTTGTTGCACCGGGCAACCCCGTAGCATCCCCGCCACAGGCTGTACACTGGATGCAACAGCCTGCATTTTTCACGCACGAAAGCGTTGCGAGAGGCAAAACCTTCGGCTATCGTCCGGCGCGATTTGCTGGACGAAATTCAAGGACCCTCGCATGAGTGCTTCGCATACTCCCTCGCAAGACGGCGTCACCCGCCGCGATTTTCTGGTGGTGAGCGCCTCTGCCATGGCCGCCGTGGGCGGTGCCGTGGCAGCCTGGCCGCTGATTAACAGCCTCAATCCCGCCGCCGATACGCTGGCCATGGCTTCGACCGAAGTCAATCTGGACGGCATCGCGCCCGGTCAGGGGATCAAAATCATGTGGCGCGGCAAGCCAGTCTTTGTGCGCCGCCGCACCGCCAAGGAAATTGCCGACGCAAAAGCCGTCCCCATGGGCGAGCTGCGCGACCCGCAAGCCGATAGCGACCGGGTGAAGGAAGGCAAGGAAGAATGGCTGGTGATGGTGGGTGTCTGCACCCATCTTGGCTGCATTCCCATTGCCGATAAGGGCGATTACAATGGCTGGTTCTGCCCCTGCCACGGCTCCCATTACGATATTTCCGGGCGTATCCGCAAGGGTCCGGCCCCTACCAATCTGGCGATTCCGCCCTATGCATTCCTCAGCGACACTGTGATTCGGATTGGATAACCCATGAAATGTGACGCCTCCCATCAGCACGATGCCTCCTGCAAGCCCTGTTGCGCCAAAATCCGCGACTGGATCGACTATCGCCTGCCGATCTTCTCCTCCATGCAGCATTTGCAGGAGTACCGTGCCCCTAAAAACCTGAGCTATATGTGGAGCTGGGGCTCCATCGCCATGATCTGCCTGATGGTGCAGATTATCACCGGCGTAGTGCTCGCCATGCATTACACCCCCAACGTACATCTGGCGTTTGAGAGTGTGGAACGCATCATGCGCGACGTGAACCATGGCTGGCTGATCCGCTACACCCATGCTGTGGGCGCTTCCATGTTCTTCGCCGTGGTGTTCGCCCATATTCTGCGCGGCCTCTATTACGGCTCCTACCGCAGCCCGCGTGAGGTCTTGTGGTGGCTCGGAATCATCATTCTCCTCGTCATGATGGCCACGGCCTTTCTGGGATACGTCCTTCCCTGGGGGCAAATGAGCTATTGGGGCGCCACGGTCATCACCAACCTCTTTTCCGCCATTCCCGTGGTGGGGGAGAAGGTCGTCTCCCTGCTCTGGGGCGGGTTTTCGGTGGATAACCCCACGCTCAACCGCTTCTTTGCGCTGCATTATTTGCTGCCCTTTATCATCATCGGCGTGGTGGTGTTCCACGTCTGGGCGCTGCATCAGCACGGCTCCAACAACCCTACCGGGGTTGAGGTGAAAAATGTGGAGCAGGATACCATCCCCTTCCACCCCTACTACACCATCAAGGACATGTTCGGGTTTGGGCTGTTTTTTCTGGTGTTTGGCTATTTCGTGTTTTTTGCGCCAAATGCGCTGGGCGATCCCGATAATTACGTGCCCGCCAACCCGATGGTGACCCCGCCGCATATCGTGCCGGAATGGTATTTCCTCCCCTTCTACGCCATTTTGCGCTCGGTTCCGGATAAACTGCTGGGCGTGCTGGCGATGGGCGGTGCGATTCTGATCCTCGCCTTTGCGCCCTGGCTCGACACCTCACCGGTGAAAAGCTGCCGCTATCGGCCGATCATGAAATGGGTGTTCTGGCTGTTTGTCGCCAATGCATTGATGCTCGGCTATGCGGGTAAAAACCCGGCGGATTGGGGCGTGCTGCTCTCTTTTGTGCCGAAGCTGGACCCGTCGGTCCATACCGGAGGGCTGACGATTGTCGCCGGGGGGCTTGCCTCCTACCTGCCGGATATCACGGTGGCGCGGATTGGGACGGCGTTTTACTTCGCCTATTTTCTCATCCTCATGCCGGTGATTGGAAAAATTGAAAAACCTAAGGCGCTGCCTGCCAGCATCGCCGCGTCGATCAAGCATTAGGATAGAACGATGAAAACATCTTTTCTGGTTGCAGGGACCCTTGTGGTCATGGGGTTGAGCGGCTGCGATGTGCCACTGGTGCCCTTTATCGCATCGGATGCCCATGCCTCATCCAGTGAGAACCTGCCCCCCAAGCAGATGCATTGGCCCTTCGACGGTATGACCGGCGTGGTGGATCGCCAATCCGCCCAGCGCGGGTTTCAGGTTTATAAGGAGGTCTGCGCAAGCTGCCACTCCCTGAACCGCGTGGCCTTCCGCAGCCTTCAGGATATCGGCTTCAGCGAGGCCGAAGTCAAAGCCATTGCGGCGGAATATAAGGTGATGGACGGCCCCAACGATGCAGGCGATATGTTTGAGCGCCCTGCCCGCCCCTCCGATCGTTTTCCTGTCCCCTTTGCCAACGAACAAGCCGCGCGTGCCGCCAATGGCGGTGCCTACCCGCCGAGCCTCGACCTGATCGTCAAAGCACGGAAAGGCGGTGCAGACTATCTCTATTCGCTGCTGACCGGCTATCAGGCCGCTCCCGCGAATGTGCATCTGGGAGAAGGGATGCATTACAACCCCTATTTCCCCGGCAGTCAGATTGCCATGCCGCAACCGCTCGCCGACGGTCAGGTAACCTATCAGGATGGCACCGTTGCCTCTCTCGACCAGATGGCTCGGGACCTGACCATCTTCCTGCAATGGGCCGCCGAACCGGAAATGGAACAACGCAAGCAGATGGGTCTGCGCGTTCTGATGTTCCTCGGCATCATGACCGTGCTGATGTATCTGGCCAAGCGCCGTATCTGGCGTGGCGTGAAGCATTAGGCGAGGACACACACCCGCTAATAACGTAAACCGGGTGTGGCGGGAGATGTTTTCGCACGAACGGGGAAGATGTCTGACTGGCGATAGATCACCTTGCCGTCTTTCATCACCTAGTAATCATCGAAATCCAGTTCGGCAGGGTGGGTTTGTTTGATAAGACGCCCCCCCCCCGCATCCGTGACATGCACAAAGCCCGAAAAATGTCCCTTTACGACTACGGTTTTGTATGCATCTGCATCGGCAAACGCTCCTCGATCCGCACGCAGCGCCTCCCCCACAGTCAAACCCTCATGGCACTGGATGGATTCAATGTGATGGGCACCGGTCAGTGAACGCAATGTCGTAAAAAAGGTTTCGATAGCATCCACCCCCACATGTGGCGGATGCCCCTGACGATCGTAAATGGCATCAGGCGCGAACAAGGTGCAGATTGCCTGAACAGCAGCAGCATCAACCCCCAAATACGGCCCATCGACAAAGGTCGAAGCATCCACCATTGGGTAATAAGAAGAAATCAGTTCCAGCTCATTCATATCACCCCCTGAATCCCTCTGCTCCCCGGCTTCACCGCCGGAATATGTTGTAAATGTTCCGGCAGCGCCTCCGCATCATAGGCAGGTACGTTGAGGCGCAACAATGATGTGAGGGGCACCCCCAGATCCGCCGTGCCATTGCTGCGATCAATCAGCGATGCAGCCGCAACCACGGTGCCGCCATGGCGTGCCACGCACGCCATCGCCTCCCGCGAGGAAAGCCCGGTTGTCACCACATCCTCCACCAGCAGCACCCGTGCCTGCTCCGGCAAGGTAAAGCCGCGACGCAACTGAAACACTCCCTCCACCCGCTCGCAAAAGAGGCTCGGAAGCGCTAGCGCCCGCGCCAGCTCATATCCCACCAGAATCCCGCCCATGGCAGGGGCCACGACCGCATCAAACGGCCCGGCCTTCGCCTCACGCAGACGACGCGCCAGCTCCACACACAAACCCTCTGCCCGTGCGGGATCCATCAGCACGCGTGCGCATTGTAAGTAGGTGTCGCTGTGCTTACCGGAGGACAGGATAAAATGCCCACGCAGCATCGCCTGACTCTCCTCAAAATGGGAGAGAATCTGAGCATCGCTCAACATGGGGGTTACTTCACCTCCACGGCACAGCGCGAGGTAGCAGGTGCCCCCACTGATGGATCGGGATTGCGGCATGGCCGCTGAGGAGGAGGCATCACCGGAGGTTCCTCCTGCGTGTATTTCAGGGAATCCGGCACCGACTTTGTGCCGCCACATGCCGAAAGCAAGGGAGCCGCAATCACCATACACACCGCAACTAAAGAGATACGCATCACAGGGACCTCCTACGAATGGACAGGCAGCCAGCCTACCGCGACCGAACGCAAGATGCAACGAGAACCCCCAACAGAAACAAAAAAGGCCCCGTTTCCGGGGCCTTCCCTGTCCGTAATGTCGTACTTTCTAGAAGAAGTAGAACATGTTGGCGGCATTGGTCGCCACGAAGGACTCAGACAGCCCTTCAAAGGTCACGCCATGACCGGCACCGAGATCCAGATAGGCATCGCCATTGCTATCTTCGCTGAGGTTTGCGACGATTTCGGCAATCGTGTTGGTGCTGGAACCATTCATATTGGCGTGCAGGCTGACCCAATCGTTACCGAGTTCGAAATCGGTGATGACGTCGTTGTTGCTACCATTGATGAACACAAACAGGTCACACCCCTGACCACCGGTCAGCTCGTCACAACCAGTGTCACCCCAGATGGAGTCATTGCCGTCATTGCCGTTGATGGTATCGTTTTCGCTACCACCTTTGAGCACGTCTTCGCCATCGTTACCGAAAATTTCGTCTTCGCCTTTTTGGCCAAGGACATAATCATCTCCGGCACCGCCAAGAATCACATCCTGACCGTCGCCACCGAGGATGTTATCCAGACCGTTGCCGCCGTTGATGTAATCATTGCCCTTGTTGCCGAGCAGATTATCGTCACCATTTTCACCTTCGATGGAATCGTTGCCATTCTGGCCGTCGATGTAATCGTTGCCGTTATTGCCATGCAGGCAGTCGTTGCCATCAAAGCCCCAGATCTGATCTTCGCCATCATTGCCTTCGACATAATCGTCACCGGAACCGGCTTTCACGACATCTTCGTTGGCACCTGCCAGAATGTTATCGTTTCCACTGTTGCCTTCGATGTAGTCGTTGCCCGAACCACCGAGGATATTATCCACACCGGCACCGCCGAGAATGTTGTCATTGTGCTTGCCACCGTCGATGTAATCGTCGCCGTCGCCGCCTTTAATGCAGTCCTGACCGTCATCGCCATACAGCAGATCGTTACCCGTACCGCCTTCGATATAATCGTCGCAGTCGTTGCCATGGATTTCATCGTTCCCGGCTTTTCCAAAAATCACGTCGTTATCGGCCGTACCGTTGATCAGGTCAGCAGCACCGGTTCCCACAAAATCAGCCATTTTCACTTCCTTTTTGATTAGGCATTAACACAAGATTAACGCATCCGCTTTTAGCGCATTCCCCACCATGAAACAAGTGACATTTTTGTTTCAGCGCACCATTTCGAATGGTGCCTAGCCTAAGAATGGAGCCACTAAATCACGATAAAACAACGATAAATCACCTGCCCCATCACAATAGCGAGGATCACTTTCCATAGTTGCAAACGCGCAACAGCTACGCAGAACGGGACGAGTCCTATTACCGGCAACCAGTGGAACACCAGCAGGTAAGGGCCATAGTTGCGCATAAAGCGCGCAACGGGCTCTACATTAAGCGTTTTTCTAACAAAAACTTGTGGGTAAGCGCGGATCACAACACTCACGCAAACACCAAACGTGTAGACCAGCATTGCGCCCGTCACCCCGCCCAGCGAAGCAACAACCGCAGCCCAGACCGGCGACACCTCACCAAAGGCCAGCAAGGCCGGATACACATAGCCGGACACCATCGAAAACGGGATGGTCGATAACAGACTGTTGGTAAACAGCAGCCACCCAATGGCAACGGACATCTCGCCTCCTCCACAAACAATAAGCCCCGCAAGGGTGCGGGGCTTATCTACTCGACCGTCCGACTAGTCGGACGCCATACGCTTACGTTCCAGCTTACGCACCCGACGGATGGCCTCCATCTTTTCGCGCTTGCGTTTTTCAGCGGGTTTTTCGTGGTTTTTACGCATTTTCATTTCACGAAACACGCCCTCGCGTTGCATTTTTTTCTTCAGCGCGCGCAGAGCCTGTTCCACGTTATTATGATCAACATGCACTTGAACCAAGGGAATCTACCTCCTTCCCCAATGTTAAAATCTACGAAGAGGGGGATGACTGTACCCAAAAACGCTTGACAGCGCAAGCCCATACACGATGCTAACCCGGATGAAAACCGCCCCCCTCCCCGAACCCGTCCACAGCCTGGCCCTCTGCGCAGCGGAAACAGGTTGGAGGGAAGGTGTATTTGAAGCCGCTGCGGCCAGACTATCGATGCCGGTTTCCTCGCTGCGCCTGCAATATCCGGGTGGGGTGAAGGAAGTGGTGGATCAGTTCCTCCGCGCCGTGGATACTGCGATGGAGCAGCATTACACCGCCCGCATCCCCCCGCAGCGCGTGCGGGATCGCATCACAGCCGCCGTGCAGTGCCGTCTGGAGGTGATGCTTCCCTACCGCGAAGCCAGCCAGCGGTTGGTGGCGTTCTATGCGCATCCGCTGCATCTGGGGGAAGCGACGCGCACGCTATCGCGCACCGTCAACCGCATGTGGTATCTGGCAGGTGACACCGCCACCGACTGGAATTATTATAGCAAACGCCTGCTGCTGGCCGGGGTCTATGGCTCCACCCTGACAGTGTGGTTGCGCGATACCTCGCCGAATCAGTGGGAAAGCCTCGCCTTTCTGGAGCGCCGGATTGATCAGGTGATGCAGTTGCAGCGGCTTCGTCGCAAGAAACAATCGGCCTGATCGGCTACAACCCGGTTTTGTAAACGAAAAAACAAGCGATGGCGGAAGACGTGGCGAGATAGACCGAGCTTGCCCCTGTCGCTGCGGTGTTCCCCGTATTGCATCCAGTGGAGGTGTGATAGGAGAGCAAATTGCCCGTCCCGGGAATGCCGTCGTCTATTTTCAGGTCAATGGCGTAGGCTTCACTGGGGGTTAGCGCGAAAGTGGAGGGAACCGTTGTGGTGAGTGCTGTCCCGAAATGCAGGGAATTGCCGTAGTAACCGTCATACAGGTTCGGCCCTCCCGACAGCGTGCCGTAATATGCCCAGGCATAGGCCGTACCGGATAGAGGGCCCTTGGGGGCATTGGTTCCCGGTACGGCATTGTTTACGCCTCCTGCTCCTGCTATCCCATTGAATGTTCCTTTAAGCATGCCTGCTAACGCCATTTGCTCCCACGCGCCGAATGTTTCCCCTGCGGTGCTGGCGGCACCGGCGGCATCCAATTGCCCATCCCCATCGCCGTTGGCGACAATCGTGCTGGACCAGTAAGTGGTGGCGTTGGTCATATCACCCGGCAAACCCTGATATTTATCGACGAACATTTGAGCAGCGGCGGCGTAGGATTCTAGGTCAGACGCCACTCGGTTGACCTGCGTAGAGCGGATCATACTCCTGCCCACCATCACTCCGCCGAGAATCAGGCCGATGATAACCAGCACGATAGAGAGTTCAACGAGGGTGAAGCCGGGAGAGGCCGTCATTGCGAAGAGGCGTTTCCGACGCGGCAATCCAGCCTTGTTCCTTATGGATTGCTGCGCTCCCTTCGGTCGCTCGCAATGACGGATGATCCCGTCATCCTGAGCCACCGGCGAAGGATCTCGCCCTTGACGAAACACGGATAGGTTAGAGCAAGTGGAGGGATCCTTCGGGGTAAACCCCTCAGGATGACGGAACCCGCCCCTACGCCCTACAACTGGCAACTGGCAACTGGCACGACATAGTTCCCTCGCATCAGGGGTAAACAACGCGGGGAGCGTACTACCGCAGCAGCAGAACTGTCACGCAGGAAATGCTATATCCCCTCCCCTCATGCCGCTTCTTCCAAAGGCTGATGCACTTCCGGCTGATTGAAAATAGACATCAACGGTTCGTCATCCACTTCGATGTATAAATCCGAACCAAACCCATTGAAATTGGTCTGCATACTGCGTCCGTAGGCACCCAGCTGGCCGATTTCGATATAGTCGCCTTCCTCAATATCTTCCGGCAGGTAGAACGGCCCGCGCATGGTGTCCAGACTGTCGCAGGTGGGACCGTAAAAGCTGAACGGCGCCAACTGGGCGGAATGCTTGCCGTGGGGACGGATCATCCGCGTGGGGTAGATGAAATTCAGCATCCCGGCATCGAACAGGCTGCCATAGGTGCCGTCATTGATGTAGAGCATTTGGCCTTTGCGCAGCTCCACCTTCACCACCAGTGATCCGCTTTCGGCCACCATCGCACGGCCCGGCTCGCACCAAAGTTGCAGCGATTTATAACCCGGCAGCGTCTCCTTCGCGGCCTGAATCTCGGCAATGTAGTGGTCAAGCGGCGGCGGGGTCATGCCCGGATACACCGACGGAAAGCCACCGCCGACATCCAGCACATCCAGCTTCACGCGGGCCTTCACGATGATCTTCTTCACCAGTTGAATGGCCGCATAATAGGCGGACGGATGCATGCATTGCGAACCGACATGGAAGCAGATCCCCAGCTTCTGCGCGACTTTACGGGTTTCGCGCACCAGACGGGCCGCGTCCTGCATCGCCACGCCGAATTTACCGGAAAGATCCAGTTCCGAATGCATATTGGGCACGGCAATCCGCACATGCAGCCCCAGATCGCGGGCGTTTTCCGTCGCTTCCAGAATTTTGGCGAGTTCCTGCGGCGAATCGAGCGAGAAATCCCGCACGCCATAGTCGAAATAGGCTTTGCGAATCGCCTCGCGGTTTTTCACCGTATGCATGAAATACAGGTTGGCACCGGGAACCTGATTATAAATCAGGTCTACCTCATGCAACGAGGCCACGTCGAAATGCTGAATCCCGGCGCGGTGCAAGTGCGCGAGCACCCGCGGATCGGGATTGCCTTTCACGGAATACATCACCTCGCCGGGGAAATGGTACAGAAACCATCCGGCCATGCGGGTGAGGACATGAGGACGCACGCAGTAGACTGACTTCTGCGGCAAAGACGCACATATGGCGTCTGCGAGCAAAACCTGTTTCAATTCTGTTGGTTTCCTTCACTAGCAGCTAATCCGCTGAGGGATAGCACGGTACGCAAACATGCGTGCCGGGATACTATCCCTCACCCGATCAGCCTGCAGCATTGCGCTGCATCGCTAGGATTGTCGCGCTCTTGGCCTTTCCGGAAGGCTAAAAAGCACATCCGCCCCTACGCAACAATCCTAGCGATGCTAGGTCGTCATGCGTTCATTATATGCGCGCAATCGTTCCGAATCACAATCAAAAAATACATCTGAAACGCATTTTTTTATTCCCCCTACACCCCTTGTGTGGCTGCGGGGTTGCGGGGGGCACGACAAAGCGGCAATTACCCTTGACGTAAGGCGTCTTTTTGAGCATCCTATGCCTATGCATCCTGATGACAATAATGCACCTTCCAATCCTCCAAAATACCGGGACAAACAAACGGAACGGTTTGCGAATGGGAAGTTTGTAAAACCCTTTCAGGCATTTAAAGATCAGGCAGAAAGGCGTCTGGATATACTGGAGGCCGCGCTGTCGCTGGAAGACCTGAAGGCGCTACCCAGCAACCGTTTTGAAGCGTTACGCGGAGACAGGAAGGAACAGTTCAGCATCCGTATCAATCAGCAATGGCGTGTGTGCTTTGAGTGGCCGGATGGCTACGCACGCCCCTTTAACATCGAGATTGTCGATTACCATTAGGAGTCACCTCTATGCCACGCACACCCATCCATCCCGGCATGTTCTTGGCTGACGAGATGGAAGCTCTCAACATGAGCCCCACCCGTCTCGCGGAAGCACTGCATGTACCGCCCAATCGTATTTACATGATCCTCGCCGGTAAACGTGCCTTGACGGCCGATACCGCCTTACGCCTGAGCCAATGGCTTGGGACTTCCGCAGAGTTCTGGTTGAATCTACAAAAACTCTATGAGTTACGGCTTGCGGAACAGGCAACAGGAGTGGAGATCAAACAGACAATCCGTCGTCTTACACCCCCTGAACCGAGCGAGCTAAACGCCCCCCCCTCTTGGTAAGTCCCGCCTTTTCTCCTACCCCAGCACCCCGTGGCAATGCTTGTATTTTTTCTCCGACCCGCAGGGGCATGGCTCGTTGCGGCCTACCTTGCCCCATGTGTCGGGGCGGGAGGCGTCGCGTTTGGAGGGATCTACCGTGCCGATGATGCGAGGCTTGGAGGGGTCGGGTTCGGATTCATCCGCAAAGGCGGGGTCCTGGCGGGTTTCGGTGAGCTTCTCCTGACGGGCGCGCAGCTCGGCGAGAAGCGCTTCCTCCGCGGCCTCGGCGGCTTCGTCGCGCACCTGCATATGCGCCAGCCAGCGGATGGTATCGCCACGCAACTGGGTTAGCATATGCTCAAACAGGCCGAAGGCTTCCTGTTTGTATTCGTTGAGCGGGTCGCGCTGGCCATAGGCGCGCAGACCAATCCCGTGCCGCAGATGGTCGAGCGACAGCAGATGCTCCTTCCATAACCGGTCGAGGGTCAAGAGCAGGATGCGTTTTTCAGACGTACGCACCGAATCCGTACCCGCTTTAGCGTGCTTCTCGTCGCGTTGCGCTTCGGTTGCCTCCAGAATGCGGGAGGTGATTTCCTTATCGGCGATGCCCTCCTCCGCCACCCAGTCGGCGATGGGGAGTTCCAGCCCGTACAGCGCATGGACATCCCGCGTGAGTCCTTCGGCGTCCCAATCATCGGCGTAGGTTTTGGGCGGAATGGCGCGGGCGACCATCTCCGCCACCACGTCGCGGTTCATATCCTCGATCGTTTCGGAAATATCCTCCACCTGCATCAACTCGCGGCGCTGCTCGTAGATGACTTTTCGCTGGTCATTCATCACGTCATCGTATTTGAGCAGGGTTTTGCGCACGTCGTAATTGCGCGCTTCCACCTTGCTTTGGGCACGTTCCAGCGCCTTGTTCATCCAGGGGTGGAAAATCGCTTCGCCCTCTTCCATGCCGAGCTTATCCAACAGCCCCTTGATTTTATCGGAGCCGAAAATCCGCATCAGATCATCTTCCAGCGACAGGAAGAATTTCGATGCCCCCGGATCCCCCTGACGGCCTGAACGCCCCCGCAACTGGTTATCGATGCGGCGGCTCTCGTGCCGCTCGGTGCCAATCACATACAGCCCACCTGCGGCGAGCACCTGTTGCTTGGCGTTTTCTACTTCTTGCCGGATCGCGCTTGCCTGTTGCTCCTCACGACTACCGGAGATCACCTCGTCACCAATGGTCGCTTTGATCATCATCTCCGGATTACCACCCAGCATAATATCCGTACCACGCCCGGCCATGTTGGTGGCGATGGTCACCGCACCCGGACGCCCGGCCTGCGCGATGATGTAGGCTTCTTCCTCGTGGTAACGGGCATTGAGCACCCGGTGCGGGATTTTGCGTTTTTTCAGCATCGCCGCCAACATCTCGGATTTTTCGATGCTCACCGTACCCACCAGCACCGGCTGCTTGCGTTCGTGGCAATCCTCGATCAGGGTGATGATCGCCTCGTGTTTTTCCTGCGCGGTACGGTACACTTCGTCGTGATGGTCGGTACGGCGCACCACCAGATTCGGCGGAATATCCACCACGTCCAGCCCGTAAATATCCTTGAATTCTGCGGCTTCGGTCATGGCAGTTCCGGTCATGCCGGAGAGCTTGCCATAGAGGCGGAAATAATTCTGATAGGTCACCGAAGCGAGCGTCTGGTTTTCATTCTGCACCGGCACGCCTTCCTTGGCCTCCAGCGCCTGATGCAACCCTTCCGAATAGCGGCGCCCTTCCATCATGCGGCCGGTGAATTCGTCCACGATCATCACCTTGTGGTCTTTGACCAGATAATCCACATCGCACTGGAACAGTTTATGCGCCCGGAGCGCCTGCGTCAGATGGTGCAGGCAGGTGACATTCTCTATATCGTAAAGGCTGGAGGCTTCGGCAATCAGCCCTCCCTCATGCAACAGCGTCTCAGCATGTTCCACCCCGGTATCGGTGAGGGTCACCTGACGGCTTTTTTCGTCTACCTCAAAATCCTCATCCTCCAGCTTGGGGATATAGGCGTTGAGCTTCACATACAGGTCGGAACGGTCTTCGCTGGGACCAGAGATAATCAGCGGCGTACGGGCCTCGTCCACCAGAATGCTGTCCACCTCGTCCACAATCGCGTAGGCATGGCCGCACTGCACCATATCGTCCAGACTGTAGCGCATATTGTCGCGCAGGTAGTCGAATCCGAATTCGTTGTTCGTGCCGTAGGTGATGTCGGCGGCATAGGCCTCGCGACGCTCACTGTCGGTGAGGCCATGGATGATGCATCCCACCTTCAACCCCAGAAACCGGTAGATGGTGCCCATCCATTCCGCGTCGCGCTGGGCAAGGTAGTCATTCACCGTCACCACATGCACGCCCTTGCCGGGCAGCGCATTCAGATAGGCGGCGAGTGTTGCCACCAGCGTTTTCCCCTCCCCCGTCCGCATCTCGGCGATCATGCCGTTATGCAGCACCATGCCGCCGATCAGCTGCACATCAAAATGCCGCATATTGAGGCTGCGTCTGGCCGCTTCACGCACCGTTGCAAAGGCTTCGGGGAGGATTTCATCCAGCGTCGCGCCTTCCGCCAGTTTCTCGCGGAACATGGTGGTTTGCGCCCGCAACTGCTCATCGCTGAGGTCGGAAAGCCGGTGTTCATGGGCGTTAATCAGCACCACGCTGCGTTGATACTGCTTGACCAGCCGCTCATTGGCGGTACCAAAAACTTTGCGTGCGAGCGATGCGAACATGGGATTCCAAGGGTAACTCAGGGATAAAACAGTAGGCGCGTTTCAGAAATCCGCTTTGGCCAAAAAGCGCGAAGCGATGGATACCGAGTAAAACGAGCGTATTCTACATACATGACGTTTTACGAGAGAGGGTCCAGCGCAAGCAGATTTACAGCCAAAGGGGGTTTATGAGCGCGCCTGACAGAGATAGTAACCCACCTCCCCCCTGTCAATCCTCTTGCGCCTTTTTTGCGTCTCTGGCATAAACCGTTTCATCGTCCTCGCCACACCACTCTCAGGAGATACCCATGGCCCTATCCCGCTCTGTTCTGACCGTTGCCGGTCTTGCGCTGCTTGCCGCTGGCGGCGTCTACTGGATGAAAGACTACGCCCCCTCCGCCAACGCCACCGCGACCGATCAGGTCAACAGCCCCGTGGTGCTGCAACTGGGTGACAAAAGCTACACCGAAGCCGCGGTGAATGCGGAAATCACCAATTCGCTGCCCGAAGGCGCGAATAATGGTGAAGCCGTCAATTTCGGCGATCTGGACCCCGCCGTACAAAAAAACGTGCTGCAAGGACTGGTGCGTCGGGAACTATTGATGCAGGAAGCCAAATCCTCCGACATTGAAAAAGATGCCAAGCTCCAGCAGAAACTCGCCATGCTGCATGATCGGCTGGTGCTGGATGCTTATCTGGACAAAAAACTGGATGAGTTGGTACCCGCCGCCGCCATTGAGGCCGAATACAAAACCATCACCAGCCAAATGGGCGGACAGGAAGAAGTGAAAGCCCGTCACATTCTGGTGGAAAGCGAAGCGGAAGCCAAGAAAATCGCCGAAGAACTGAAAAAAGGCGGTGATTTCGCCAAACTCGCGGCTGAACACTCCAAGGACCCCGGCAGCAAGCAAAGCGGGGGGGATCTCGGTTACTTCACCAAGGATAAAATGGTGAAAGAATTCGCCGAAGCCGCCTTCGCGCTGAAAAACGGCGAAGTCTCAGCCCCCGTGAAAAGCGATTTTGGCTGGCACATCATTAAAACGGAAGATCGTCGCGCCGTGCAACCGCCAGCGCTCGCCGAAGTGCGCGACCAGCTGCGCAACAAGCTGGCTCCGGCCGCGCTGGAGAAATACCTGCAAGCAAAACTCGATGGGCAGAAGGTGGAATTCCGCTCCGCCGATGGTAAAATGGCGCCGCTCTTCAGCGCCGATGCGCCCGCGCAACCGGCCACGGCTGCGGCCGCTCCGGCAGATGCCCCGAAGGCTGCGAATTAGAAACGAGACACTGTGCCCCCTCTCCCTGTGGGAGAGGGCCGGGGTGAGGGCATATCAACCCAATATGCGTCGATAATGAGGGGCGATGCTGCATCCGGTCCCCTCTCCCGCGGAGCGGGGGAGGGAGGCTCGCCGCGTGAGACGGACGGCAGTCCATCGAGTCGCGTCAGCGAGACCGGGAGGGGGTAATATCCCTCACCCTGCCCTCTCCCACAGGGAGAGGGTCTGACGCAGGTGCAAAGGAATCCCTCTGTGACCACTCTTGATACCCCCCCCACCGAAACGCCCCACTACCACGGCCACCGCAAACGGTTGCGTGAACGGTTCCTCGCCAATAGCGACGCCCTCCCCGATTACGAATTGCTAGAGTTGTTGCTGTTTGCCAGCCATCCGCGGGGGGATGTCAAGCCGCTGGCGAAATCGCTGCTCAAACAGTTTGGCAGCCTGCGCGGCGTGCTCACCGCCACGCCGGAGCGGTTAAGCGAAGTCGCATCCGTTGGCGAGGCCACCATCTCCGCACTGAAAGTGGTAGAGGCCGCAGCGCAGCGGTTGCTGCGTGCGGAAGCAGCGGAAAAACCGGTGCTGCAAAACTGGAAGGCGCTGCTGGATTACTGTCAGGCGGCGATGGGCCATAAGCCACGCGAAGAATTCCGGATTTTATTCCTCAATCATAAAAACCGCCTGCTGGCGGACGAAGTACAACAAACCGGGACGGTGAACCACACGCCCGTCTACCCTCGCGAAGTGGTGAAGCGTGCGCTGGAGCTTTCGGCCTCGGCGATTATTCTGGCGCATAACCACCCAAGCGGCGACTGCACCCCCTCGCAGGCGGATATCGACATCACCCGCAAAATCGGTGAGGCCGCAACGGCCGTGGGGATTCAACTGCACGACCATCTGGTGATCGCCGCGGACGCGCACTTCTCCTTCCGCGCCCACGGGATGCTGTGAGGGGATTAACGCCTGCCAATCAGAGATTCCGCTGCCTCAACTTCAGGCATGACTTCCGGAGCGGTCGTCCAGCCCACCAGATTTCCCAGCTTCTCCCAGGACCAATCCTGCCACCAGGGTTTTTCTTGAACAGAAGCCGTAGGCGCAACCGCCGAAGCTGTTGGTCGTATCAGCGCCCCCTCTTGAGCGGTGCCCGGTGTATCCAATGGCATCTGCTCTGGTGCCGGAGGAGTCGCCTTCGACCCCGCCTGTTTCAGGAATTTATCAATGCTCTCCTGCTCGGTATGAGTAAGAGGCTTAATCAGTTGTGCGATGAGTTCCGCCTTTTCAGCTTCCTCCCCGGCCCCGCTATTGATGAGCATGGAAATCACCGTTCCCACGGCGGAATTATCGGCGATCATCTTGGCCAGCATCGCACGCACCAGCGGGTGATTGGCGTTTGCGGTCAGGAATGCACGCAGCGCGTCGATGGTTTCACCACACGTAAATGCTTGCTGCAAAACAGTCATCATCATGTTGGGAGACAGCAACTCATCCAAACGTTTATCGCCCCAGCCTTCCGGAAGGGTGGAGAAATTAAGCGCGGGCATCCCCGTGCCGTCTAGCACATGCTCCAGACGGGCGTTGAGCAGCTTGATCTTAATCATACCGCCCTCGGTGAAATTATTCATCGCCGCGATGACATCACGATCCACCGCCAGATTATCACCGATGATCCCTTCTGCACTCGCATGCGGAGCACTTCCATGCGCATCGCGCGCATTCTGAATCCCCTCCGCGCCATATTCCGGAGCAAGGTCCTCCAGCCCCAGAAACGGCAGGACAGGCTTGAAGATATCCAACAGAAATTGTGAGATGGTCCGGTAGAGCCGTTGCTCCAGCCAGGTGGTGTTGATGGTTTCGTCATACACTTTGAATAGCGCTTCAGGATTGGTCGCCGCATCGGCAACCTGTGCGTAAATATCGACAAAGGATTTGCTGTTTTTCTTACCGAAGATGCTAAACAGCCCTCCCCCGCCCTCGTCTTCCACATGGACGTAATCCAGCAGCACATCCATTTTAATGGCATAGGCACCGGTTTTGGAGAGGTTATAGGTTTTCATAATCTCATCGACATTCATGCCGTAGATGAGTGTGCGTTCGTAGCTGGAAACGCTCCCAAGCCCCTCGTTGGAATAGATAATTTGCAATTCGGTATGCAGCAATTTCTCGGCATCGGCTTCGGTAAGAGGTTTTGGCCCCGTTTGCCCGGTAGGATCGGTATGCACCGTTGGATCCAGACTCAGGATTGCCTCTGCCGATTGTTTCGCCACATGGAGTGTCGTGAGTGCCAGCGAGCCGATATTCTCGTGCTGCATCATCAGAGTATTGTAGTCCAGCGCACCAAAGGTACGCACCATGCCTGACAGTTTCTCGATGTAATCCTCACGGTTCAGAATACCGCCACCATATTGATAACCCCGCTCCACATTGCGAGCGAGCTCTGGCTTGCCGCTTGCACCTTTTACATAGGCCGGACCGGTGTAATCAGAACCGGCGGTGATTGGATTGCCCTCTGCATCCACATACTGGGTATGATGATCTTGGACATACTGCCCATCTTCACCCTTAACCCAAAATTTTGCATCTCCAACAAAGCGATGGAGCTGCTTCAACGTTTGCTCGGCCAATTGATCCTTCGCTGCAATATCTTTGATGATAGGTACATTGAAGGTTTTTCCTGCGGCTTTCCCAAGAGTCCATAGATCGGGAGATTCCACAGAGTCCTTCAGCTCATGCGTTACCCACGCAGAAACGCCGCCAACCACAAGACCAAGTGGCAACGTCACAATGCTTGCGGGGGGGAAAACTACCCCTACCGCCATAATAGGGCCACCTGCAGCTACAAAATTAGCGAACTCTGGCTGCTTCTCCAGTACGTTATTATACACACCGGTCACAGCGCCCCACGCGCCACTCGCTGCGCCACTCACCGCATCCCATGCATCACCGTACCAGCTACCCATAATCCCTGCCTCCTTGCGAAGCCTGTTTTAACCCACCCTCATAGTATCATGACAGAAAGTTAAGGAATATGACAATCCGATGAATTTTAATGGTAGATTTATGCAAACCGCGCGGCCAGATAATCAATCGCCAGCGATTTCTGCCCCGCCAGACGCGCCATGGCCGGTTCCAGCCCCAATGCGTCGATTTCCTCCGCCAGCTCCACCGATAAAATCCCCCCGGTGATGAGCAGGGTGGCGCATCCCATCCGCTGCCCGCCGAGGATGTCGGTGTCGGGATTATCCCCCACCGCCAGTATTTCCGCAGGATTCGTGATACCAAGCGCTGCCATCGCCACCTTATAGACATCCGGATAGGGCTTGCCAAGCTGATGCACCACCCCTCCCATCGCCGCGTAACGCTCGGCCAGCGCCCCGGCGCAATAGATGGTGGTACCGTCCAGACGCACAATCGTCACATCTGGGTTAATGCACAGCATGGGGAGCTTGCGGGCGAGTGCCGCCTTCAAAAAGGCCTCTTTTTCTGCGGGAACCTGCTCCAGCGTGTCCAGCCCGGCATTGAGGATGAACCCCGCCCGCTCGATCCCCACCTCCCGGTATCCCAGCCCGTCCAGCACCACCGCGTCACGCGGCAATCCGGTATAGACATAGGAAAAAGGCAGATCGTGATAGGGAAGATGCGTCCGCGCTTCGCACAACCGATACGCCACCTCGCCGGAGGTGATGACCTCGCGGTACCAGTGCCGCTCAATGCCGAATCGGTCGAGCATCTCCACCGCCACGGCGGCGCGGCGCGGCGCGTTGGAGAGAAACACGATGCTCACCCCCGCTTCATGGAGGGCGGCGACCGTTTCCCGCGCCCCCTCATAGGGACGCACCCCATCATGGATCACCCCCCATAGGTCAATGAGCATCCCGCGATACGCGGAAGCAATATCCAGCACGGAAGAAAGCACACGCATAGGTTTTCACTTGGCGAAGACTGAGGCTGGGTGGTATATAGCGGGATCAGGCAACGATGCAATCGTGAAAGCACCATGGCAACCATTATCGGACAAGGCTATCAGGAAAAGGGCGGCAAAGCCTTCTGCAAGAAGGGGGACGCACTGTTTCAGGAGGGTGAGAAAGGGACTCAGGCCTTTCTCATTGAGCGTGGCTCGGTCGAAATATCCAAAACCATCGACGGCAAAAAAACCGTGTTGGAAGTGTTGAACGCCGGAGGGATGTTCGGCGAGTTGGCGATTATCGACCAGAAACCCCGCGCCGCCACCGCCATTGCGCTGGACGATACGGTTTGCACGATCATCGATTCACGCCAGATTAACGACATCCTCGCCCGCGCCGAACCGGCCATGAAAGTGCTGGTGAAAGTGCTGATGTCGATCATCCGTAAAAGCCAGCCGAAAGGGGAGGCGTGATGCGCTTTCTTCCTCTTGCCCTACTGTTTCCATCGCTTGTAGTGGCCCAAACCCTGCCTGCCCCCACGCCGGTGGAATCGCAGGCAATCGGCACGCCGGAGACGTCCGATGAGGGAGTGACCGCCGCTACTTCTCAGGCGGAAACCCTCCCCGCCACCACCGAGGATGAATTGGTGATTGACGCGAGTGAGGAACCCGCGGCACCCCTCACCGACTCCGGGGAATCGGTGATTCAGGCAACGGAGGAAACCACCCCGCCCGAAGCTGACACCCAGCAGGTGATGCGCCGCGTGACCTTGCAGGCACTCAACAAAGTGACCAGCAAAACCTCCGAAATCACCGCGCCGATTGGGGTGGCGGTGCGCTTCGGCACGCTGGATATCGTCGCCCGCCAATGCTGGCAAGCCCCGCCGGAAGAACGGCCGGAAAACAGCGTGTTGCTGGATATCTCCGAACTAAAAAACGACGAAAAACCTACCCGCATCTTCGCCGGATGGATGTTTTCCTCCAGCCCCAGCCTCTCCGCGCTGGAGCACCCCATCTACGACATTACCGTGGTGGATTGCGCGGGGTGATCCTTAAAGCCCGGCTTTGGACAACGAGTGTTGCCGATGATGTGGCCAGATACACGTACCCCCAGCGTTACCCCATAACGCATTTCTGTGCAGTTGACTGAGGTATGATATGGCAAGTCTTTGAAAAATATGGTGCGGCGTCAGGATAAACCCCCAGCGCCAGCCGGTTTTCCTTGCCCTGAAAACGGTATTTCATCCGCCAGTATTTGGCCCCACCCGGCATCACATGCAGAAAAAGCCCTGCGGAATCAGAGAGTTTCAGCGCCTTGTCGCCGGCTTTGGCATTTTTACAGGCGAGGTTGGCAAGCGACATGGGGGTATTTTTCTAAGGCCGCCTAAAAGATACCCCCACATCTCACGGATGTTAGCGGACACAAGCGGAAGCGGTCAGACAAACGGCTACCACAAAAACCCTGTTATTTCTAGTGAATTTGGACTTTATCGGACTGCCTCAGAAGAGGATGTGGTGCGGTGTCAGGATAAACCCCCAGCGCCAGCCTGTTTTCCTTGCCCTGAAAACGGTATTTCATCCGCCAGTATTTGCCGCCGCTTGGCAGAATCTCCAGATACAATCCACCACCATCAGCCAGTTTGCGGGGCTTTGCTTCCGGCTTCGCATGTTTGCAGGTCAGATTGGTGAGGGACATGTGGGGGCATATTTCGCAGGGGATTGTTTTTATGCCCCCACTTCTGCCCCCACATCTCACGGATGTTGGCGGACGCAAGCGGAAGCGGTCAGGCAAACGCCTACCACAAAAACCCTGTTATTGCTATCTTATTTGGACTTTATTGGACTGCCTCAGAAAAGGCTATGGTGCCGGTTGCAGGAATCGAACCCGCGACCTACTGATTACAAATCAGTCGCTCTACCAACTGAGCTAAACCGGCACATGAGGGGGCATTTCTAGCATCCCTGCCTGCAAATCGCAAGCGATGTGCTTGCGCGATGCGTTCGGTTTGAGTAGATTTCTCCTCTTTGTACAGAGAGGGACGCAGATGGACGCAGAGACGAGTTTCGGGGCTTGGTCGCTGTTTGAAAAAGGCGGATTCGTAATGATTCCGCTGTTTATGGTGTCGATTTTTGCCACCGCCGTGGTGCTGTTCAAAATCTACCAATTCTGGCAGGAGCGGGTGCTGAAAAGCGATTTTGTGGCCCCCGCCCTTCAGGAAATGAAGCGTGGCGAGGGAGATCGCGCCATGGAGGTGCTGAAGGCCTACCGCACGCCGCTTTCACGGGTGATGCAGTCGGCGCTTGCGGTGCTGTATGACGAAAGCCTGACCCCCGAAAAACGCGAGGCCGAGGTGCAGCGTGTGGCCGGACGCGAGTTGCAGAAGCTGGAAAGCTATATGCGGGGCTTGGAATGGAGCGGCACGGTGAGTCCGCTGCTCGGTTTGCTTGGCACGGTGACGGGAATGGTCACCGCCTTCTCCAAACTGGAAAGCGGCGGGGCGCGGGTGGACCCTTCCGTGCTCGCCGGGGGTATTTGGGAAGCGTTGCTCACGACCGTAACGGGGCTGACCATCGCCGTGCCAGCCGTCGCCGCCTATTATGTGCTGGATGCAATGATTGAGAAAATCCGCGCTTCCATGAAAGATGCCGTGGTGCAGATTATGGCCTGCGAGCAGGCGTTGGTCTATGAACAACAGCCGACCTCACCGGCGCCGACTCCCTATGGTAGTGGGCCGCAACCCTATCAGCCGTCGCACGGGCAGCAACAGGCACACCATACTGGCTACGGGGCGCAGCAGCCGCAATCCTACCAGCCGCAACAGAGCATGGGAATGCTCCCGCATTCGCCGTTTGCCGTGGTGCGGTAGGTTTGCGGGACTCGCTCCGGACGCGTTGCATTGGCCACAAACACAGAACGCCCCCCACCGCTTATGCCAGCCCCATATAGGCTAGCCGGGCGCGGTGTTGCTTCCATTCGGCATCAATCTTCACATGCAGGAACAGATGCACGGGACGCTCCATGTAACGGGTGAGGTCGCGGCGCGCGGCGCTGCCGATGGATTTCAGCATCGCCCCGTCCTTGCCGAGCACGATGCCCTTCTGGCTGGGGCGTTCCACATAGATGGTCTGGTGGATGGTGATGCCTTTTTCGCCCTTATCGTCCCAGGATTCGGTTTCCACCGTCAGCGCGTAGGGAAGTTCCTGTTGCAGCGCCAGAAACAGCTTCTCCCGCGTCATTTCGGAGGCAAACATCCGCTCCTGCAAATCGCAGAGCTGATCCTCCGGATAGAGCCAGGGGGCACTCAGCGCCAACCTTTTACCATGGGCAATCAGATCGGCCACCCCGTCGCCGGTGCGGGCGGATACCATAAAGGTTTCAGGAAACGGCACCTGCGCGTGCAGGCGGGTGACCAGTTCCAGCAATCGGGGTTTGGGTACGGCATCCACCTTGGTCACGACCAGTGTGAGCTTCAGTCCCTGCGCGTGGAGTTTCTCGGCAATCCCTTGCGAGGCCTCATGGTTGCGTTTGGTGGCATCCACCAGCAGCCACACACCATCGGCACCCGCGACACCATCCCATGCGGCAGAGACCATCGCCTTATCCAGCACACCCTTGGGGGTGAAGATACCCGGTGTATCGACCAGCACCAGTTGGGTATCGCCCTCGGTCAGCACCCCACACACCCGGAAGCGGGTGGTTTGCACCTTGGGGGACACAATCGAGACTTTACGCCCCACCATGCGATTGACGAGGGTCGATTTACCGGCATTGGGAACGCCCATCACGGCGATCACCGCGCTGCGTTGAGGAGAAAAAGGCTGCATAGGGTGAGGTTCTAGCACGGATTATCCCCTGTGACTATAAGTATCCACTTTGGGGGATTTACTCTTGCGTGTATTCTTTCACAATACAACGCATGGCAAACAGAATACGAGAATGGCGGCAAGCACGCAAATTATCGCTTCAGCAACTGGCGGACCTCAGCGGTACGACCAAGTCGCAAATCTGCAAACTGGAGCATGAAGAGCGTCGCTTGAGCCAGATATGGATGGAGCGTCTGGCGCCGGCGCTTGGTTGTCGCCCGGCGGATCTGCTCCCCGGCACCGAGTCCTACGAGGAGGGCGTGGAGGTCGCGCTGGCGATTGATTCCACCATGGGTGGCATGCTTGCGCCGCTTTCAGCCCCATACCAGCTTCCCCGCCACCCACGTTGGAATAAGGTGAAGGAAGGTGTCACCGTGCTGGTGATGGAGGGCGAAGGACACGCCAAATTCGGTGACGGCACCGAACTGGTGTTCCGTGGGTTGGCAAGCGGCGAAAAACTTGCCTCCGGTCAGATGGTGCTGGTGGAGGAAAAAGACGCCTCCGGTGCACGGCAACGTTATATTGGTACGCTGGAGCAGAGTGCCTGGAACGTCCATGTGACTTTCCGGGGCAGTCGGCCCTCCTTCCACCGCGACACGGCCTATACCAGCCTGCGCACCACCAGCGATGGGCTTTCCGAACACAGCGAAAGTAAAGCCTCCGGCATTCCGGTGGTCAGCGGCAACCGTAAAATTGTGGGCGTGTTGTTGCAGTCGATCACGAGTGAGTAGGCGCCGCCTTACGCGAGGATCCATGTGCTGGAGATGCTGATGCGGGTGTATGTGGAGGTTATCCGTTCTGCTCCCTCCACATTTCCGGGAATTTAACGGGGGTCGTAGTGCCCTCGTTGCTCTGGTGTGCTCTTTGTGTTTAAGGGCAATACCGGGGGTGTGATTTCCGTCTGGTTGGGGTCTTGAGTGTAGTGGGAAAATGCTTCCGTCAGCGCTTGTATGAGAGGGCGGCCGGCATCAAAGGCGGCAAGTTTTTTTTGCTCTAACAGGAATGATCCAATCACCTCATACATACGAGTAGAGTACTGATCATCCGGATGAAAATCAGCCTCCATTTTCTTAACGACAGGAGTAAACATATCGAGTACCAGTTTTGAAGCATATGCATTATGCTCGGTCCATTCCATATCACGCATTGCTTCGTCATTATATACGCCACGATCCATCCAAGGATCGCTAGCCGCATCAATAAATTGAACGACGGCTTCAGGCGTAACACCAAGCACATTTTTATATTGCAATGGGATAAACGTCAGTTCTTCCGGAATTTCCCCATCACCCCACCGATTTCTATCGTCAGGGTCATTAAACAAAGATGCAATGTTTCCTGTACGCATCATATTCACAAAATCTTCCGCATTTAACACATCACGTGCACGCTGCTGAACGAAATCCTCATGGGGAAAATGCAGATCACCGAAGCTAACATACTGAATTCCAGCCTCAGTTGCCGCAGCAAATACCGCCCGATGTTGCGCCACGGCCCTCTTAATATGCTCGGCGTCTTCTCCTGCGACTTCGTCTATCTTGTTAAACAACGCTGCATGAGACTCATCGCTCCCTGTTTGTGCATAGGTAACATAGAGTGCTTCCAGCTCGCTATATGTTGCTCCGTCCTTGAAAATATATTCCTCGAGCGTAGCGTAAGTTTGGGCACGCAGCTCTGACAGTGCATAATAGTTAGCGGTAATACGCTCTGCCTCGCGCAACATATCCCCGTACACGGCTTCTACTGCCGCCGGATACCCTGGCAGTTCCGCGATAGACGCATTCAATATTTCTTCTTGCGAGATGGTAGGTTGGTTACTGGGAGGAGGGATGTCACTCATTCTAAATCTCCAAAGATACTTCTTACAGGACATGTCATCCTACCCCACTTCCGTTACAACAATATGACGGAATTTACCATTATCCACCCCGCAAACTTTGCTCCCCAAGCGGCATCATTTGATGTAGATTGGCGATATGAAACGCACGATTCTTTCTCTCTCCCATCTTACACAGGGTTCGTCATTGCGAGCGAGCAACGCGAGCGCGGCAATCCAGCCAATCAACAAGAACTGGATTGCTTCGTCGGCATTGCCTCCTCGCAATGACGAAACGATGCCTTTTTCCCTTCCCCGATTAACCAAACCTTATCCTTTTTGTGGTGTTCTAGAGAGGAAGGAAACGGATGCACGTCCGGATGATCAGCGAGAGTGGGACCCTATCCCTCCCCTGCTGCATGATGCGGATATCGAGAGCGACGCAGCCCTTCTGGTGCAAACCACCGCAGTGCAACCACCCAAATACAAGGTGGTGATGCTGAACGACGATTACACTCCCATGGAGTTCGTCGTGGTGGTGCTGGAGCGGATCTTCCGCAAAAGCCACGAGGAAGCGCTGATGTTGATGCTCGAAGTCCACCAGAAAGGCTCGGCGATTTGCGGGGTTTATACCCGCGAGGTTGCCGAAACCAAGGTGGAAGAGGTGCTAACGCTCGCGCAGTCGCAGCAGCATCCGCTCAAATGTGTTTACGAGAGGGAGTAACCGATGCTGTCGAAAAATCTAGAAATGAGCCTGCACCGGGCGCTTGCCATCGCCAAGGAATACCATCACGAATATGCGACGCTGGAGCATCTGCTGCTGGCCCTCTCGGAAGATCCGGACGCCTGCGCCGTGATTCGCGGTTGCGGTGCGAGCCTCATTGAGCTGCGCCACGCCCTGTGCGAATTCATCGAAGGCGAATTGCTGGAGCTGGTCGTGGACGACCGCGCCGTAGAAGCCAAACCTACCGCCGGGTTCCAGCGCGTGATCCACCGCGCCGCGATCCATGTGCAATCCGCTGGTAAAAGCGAAGTCACGGGCGCCAATGTGCTCGTGGCCCTCTTCTCGGAACGCGATTCGCACGCGGTGTACTTCCTGCAGGAGCAGGATATCACCCGCATGGATGTGGTGAATTACATCTCGCACGGGGTGGTGAAATACACCGACCACAGCCCGCGCCCCCTCATGCCTGGACAGGAAATGCGCGAGGAAGATCTGTTTGTGGAGGAAAAACCCTCTGTCAGCAAAGCCGGGGCCGACGCCCTCACCAATTATTGCGTGAACCTGAACAAACGCGCTGAAGAAGGCAAAACCGATATTCTGGTGGGTCGCGAGGATGAAATCGAGCGCACCATCCAAGTGCTATGCCGCCGCACCAAAAACAACCCGCTCTATGTGGGGGAAGCCGGGGTAGGGAAAACCGCCATCGCCGAAGGGCTGGCGCTACGCATCACCCGTGGCGACGTGCCGGATGTGCTGAAAAAAGCCGTTATCTTCTCGCTGGATATGGGGCTGCTGATGGCCGGAACCCGCTATCGCGGCGATTTTGAAGAACGCATGAAGGCGGTGATTAAAGAGATTGAAAAACTGCCGGGCGCGATTTTGTTCATTGACGAAATCCACACCATCATCGGCGCGGGTGCCACCAATGGCGGCGCGCTGGATGCCTGCAACCTGCTGAAACCGGCACTGGCCCGCGGCAGCTTCCGCTGCATCGGCTCCACCACCTACAGCGAATACCGCACGAGCTTTGAGCGCGACCGCGCACTCGCCCGCCGCTTCCAGAAGATCGATATCAAGGAACCCTCCATCGAGGACACGGTGAAAATTCTCCGTGGGCTGAAACCCTATTACGAAAGCCATCACGGCGTGCGGTACACCACCGCCGCGATCCGCTCTGCTGTGGAGCTTTCCGCCCGCTACATCACCGACCGCAAGCTGCCAGACAAAGCCATCGACGTGCTGGACGAAGCAGGAGCCGCGCAGATCATGCTGCCGGAACATCGCCGCCGCAGCACCATCGGGGTAAAGGAAATCGAGGAAGTGGTAGCGAAAATCGCCCGTATGCCTGCAAAATCCGTCTCCATGGACGATGCCAAAGTGCTGAAGGATCTGGAGAAGAACCTCAAGCTCACCGTCTTCGGGCAAGATAACGCCGTGGAGAATCTGGCGAGCGCCATTAAGCTCTCCCGCGCAGGCCTCCGCGACCATCAAAAACCCATCGGCAGCTACCTGTTCACCGGCCCGACCGGTGTGGGGAAAACCGAGGTTGCCCGCCAGCTCGCCTCGCAAATGGGCATGGAGCTGATCCGCTTCGACATGTCTGAATATATGGAGAAACATGCGGTTTCGCGGCTGGTCGGCGCCCCTCCCGGCTATGTGGGATATGAACAAGGCGGTCAACTGACCGAAGCCATCAGCAAAACGCCCTACGCGGTGCTGCTGCTGGACGAAATCGAAAAAGCCCATCCGGATATCTATAACATCCTGTTGCAGGTGATGGATTACGGCAAACTGACGGATAACGACGGAAAAGCGGTCAGCTTCCACAATGTCGTGCTGATTATGACCAGCAATGCCGGTGCGCAGGAAATGTCCAAAGCCCCCATCGGTTTTGGCCGCGAAGCACGCGAAGGCGAAGATACCGACGCCGTGAATCGCCTGTTTACGCCGGAATTCCGTAACCGTCTGGATGCGATCATCTCCTTCGGTTACCTGACCACGGAAGTGGTCCAGCATGTGGTGGATAAGTTCATTTTTGAACTGGAATCGCAACTGGCCGATCGCCACATCACCATCACGCTGGACGACGATGCACGGCACTGGCTGGGCGATAAAGGCTATGACAAAATGAACGGCGCACGGCCACTTGCCCGCCTCATCCGCGAGGAAATCAAAAAA
>JBIPLF010000080.1:0-2785 GCA_044368015.1 Rickettsiales bacterium | reverse complement strand
AAATTAGTGCGAAAAATTTAGTGGTGGTTGATCTTCCTGGATTAGTAACAATCCCAAAAACAGATATTGGTCAACCAATGACTATAGTTGAAGATTTAAAAAATTTGGTTATGAAGGAAATATCATATCCCAATGTATATGTTCTTGTGGCTATACAAGCTAAAACGGATTTGGAAACGGACGTGGGACTGGCTGTTGTAAAAGAAATACAACGTACAAATAAAAGTTTGAAAGCAATAGGATTATTAACGAAATTAGATTTATTGGATAAAAAATCATTAAAACAATTTGATAATAATATATTCAATCCTGATGCATTGTCAAAAAGTATAGCACTAGATGGGGGATTTTATGTGATAAATAATCACAATGATACTGATGATTATTATCTCAATAAACATATATACGATAAATCATTGAGATTTATAAAAAATAATCGTTATGGGAGTCATAATTTAATGATACAATTAAAGAAAAATTTAATAGCAGGTATTAGAACGATATTGCCGGAGTTTCAAAGAAATTTGGACGCATTGGATAAAAATGTAAAATTAATGGGTCCACAAATTGGAAGTACATTGGAAGATAAACAATCAAAGACAATATACATATCATCCATTTATTATATTTTGAATAAAATGTTTGCTGATTCATTCAATGCAATGGGTAATGAACGTAATATTGGTAATGATATTAGATTTATATTTGATGATTTTGTTCGTACAATGGAAAGTTTAAATCCATTTAGTAAACAAATGTTATCTGATGAAAAATTACAAGAGATTATGGATGGATTTAACGGATATGTGCAATCAGGTGAAAATAAAACAAAACTTATATTGAGAAAATGTTTGGCAGATAAAGAGACAAAACCGATTCAACGTTTGATCGAATATGTTAATGTTTGTATACATAAATTGACAGATTCGATTTTAAAACTAGCTAATGATTTAGTGAATACGAAACCATTTGATATTTATCCTCTTGGATTAAATTCATATAAGAAAGATATTGTTGATTTTCCAAAATTTCGCGAATTCATCATGTTACACACAACAAATATCTTACTAAAATATCAAAATGAAGCTATTCAGCTTGTAGCTCAATTTTTGGCGATTCAAGAACAAAATTCAGTGTGGTCATATCAACATTCTGATTTGTCTCTTAAAAATGAACTAGAAGAATTGGACCCTGATACCAAAAGTGTATTTAAAAGACAATTTGAATCAACTATGACAATTGTTGATGTTAGAGTATTATTGAAAGCATGTTATGAACATATTGTTGCAAATTGCAAGGAATTTACTCACAAGACTGCTATCACAACTATTATTAACCAATTTGAAAATAAATATTTGATCGAAATGTTAAATGAAACTGCCAAAATTGATATTGATGAATTATTTTATGAAACTCGCTTTGATGTCAATAAAAAACGAACATATGAAAATTTAACAAAAGATATCGAAAAATTGCGCCATGATATTGACAGATTGTATACTTTTTAAAAATATATATTATTATTTATTGTTTTATTGATTTTGCTTTGCAAAATCAATAAAACAATAAATAATAATATATATTTTCACGTTTTGCAAGTATACAAACAATAAAATATTAAAAAACAATGCGGGGATAATTCATGCTTAAATCAATAAAACCCAAATATTTTATTTTTTATTGTTCGTATACATGAATTTAATCCGCAAGTATACAAACAATAAAATATTAAAAAACAATGCGGGAAATAATTCATGCTTAAATCAATAAAACCCAAATATTTTATTTTTTATTGTTCGTATACATGAATTTAATCCGCGAATGCAGAATATGAAAAATATTGAAAAAAAAAAAGAATACTACAATATATAATAATTTTATAAAAAAGAAATGTGGAATGAAATATATCCGGATAACAAAGTTGATTTGACAAGTATTAAATGTGGAAAAAGTTGGAAAAAAATGTTTGAACAATTGTATGCTGACAAGCGATTTACTAATAGGATAGAAAAAGAATTATCAAGGGAACTTGAAAAGGATAATAAGGTTCTTATTTATCCACCTCCGAAATTGGTATTTAATGCATTTAGAATTACACCAATGGAAAAAACGAGAGTTGTGATATTGGGTCAGGATCCATATTTTAATTATGAATTACATGATGGTGAAAAAATACCCCAGGCGATGGGATTATCATTTTCTGTTCCTGATGGATTCAAAATTCCGAGTTCACTTGTAAATATATACAAAAATTTAAAAAAATATAATCACATGGATATAATCCCAACACATGGCAATTTAACAAATTGGGCAAATCAAGGATGCTTAATGCTAAATACATCCTTGACGGTAAAGGATGGTGAAAAAAATTGTCATCAACATATTTGGAATTGGTTTACGAATCAAATAATAGAATATATATCATTAAATATTGATCATGTTGTGTTTATATTATGGGGCGGGAATGCATATGAAAAGGTTGAATTGATTGATAAAACTAAACATATGATGATAATTTCATCGCATCCATCAGGATTATCTGCAAATAAACCAATGAAGGAATTTCCTGCGTTTTTTAATGAGGATTGTTTTGGCAAAACAAATGAACAATTAAAAAAATGGGGATATGAAGAAATAGACTGGAAATTATAAATTATTATATGCGTAATATATGTGTTTTTTTATTTTTTATTTATTTTTTATTTATTGGGAATTAAAACCATATAAAAAATTGAAAAATATATAACATAATCTTATATCATCCAGATGACTGTGAAAAATCCAA
>JBIPLF010000079.1:0-2825 GCA_044368015.1 Rickettsiales bacterium | reverse complement strand
ATTATTCAATCCATATATTTTACTCGATAAAAATATATTTAATTGTTTCAGACTTGATTGTATTTCTTTTTCTTGTATATTTTGGATACTTTTTGTTGTCGGAATACTCAACGCAATATCAAGCCATTCTAAATATTTTAAATATTCATCAGATGCTTGATTATTATTTGCACAATATAATTGATAACGTTTATACAATAAATATTTTATATTCATATCATAATTTGAGTTCATGATTCTTTGCATAAAATTGCTTTCATCATCCGCATTAAATATTGATTTAAAATCTTCTAATTTTTTATAATTTTGATTTTTTACAATAACATACCGTTGATATATTGTGCTTGACAATTCTATTTTTTCTAAATTATCTTCCATTTTATCTCTTGTGCGTATATTATTGTAAAACCATATATTGTCATCAATATTTAAATTTAATTTGTATACATCATTCAATGTTATTTCGCGTTTTTTTAATTCATCAATAATTTTATTTTCTATTTCAATTTCTTTTAGTGATTTCGGAATATGCATTAATGAATAATCAATATGTTCTGTTCTCTTTTTTTTTATTACAGAAAGGTCAAGCTTTCCATCCGATGAATTGAAATCATCATTTTCTCGCGTGCGCACTTTTGTTTTTTTTGGCATTAAAATACGTATATCATCATCTTTATCTTGATCTATATTCATTTGTTTGTTTATCTATTATTATTATTTCAATGAAAAATTGAAAAAATCAATTTTTCATTGAAATAATAATAATAAATAAACAAACAAATGAATATAGATCAAGAAAAAAAACACTTAGATCAAGTATTTGAATCTTTGAATGCGCGGTTTGATGCAGCATACGAAAAAATAAAACAAAATCACATTTTGAAAATTAAACGTCGTTGCAAATTAAGTTATGATGATGCAAAAGTAAATTTGCAAAAATACAAAACAGCAAATTTTTTGTATTTTTATGAAATTTATTGCGCACTTTTGGAGACAGAATGCAACATAAAAAATAGTTTACCGAATGCAGAAAAAATAATGGAAACAGTTCTTTTGACACAAAATGGATATCGTTGGATAAAAATTATTGGCGGCAATAAAATGAGAATTGTTAATAGCATTGATGAAGATTTCTATGGCAATTATTCCGTTTTAAATGTTGTAAAAAAATTCAAAGATTTTTCAGAAAAATCATCATATTTACCAGCAAAAAAAAAACCAGAACTTGTTGTGGTTTTTTATGAAGAATTACCAAATGAAACAAAAGAGGAAATAGAAAAAATTGGAATTATTGTGAAATCATTCAATGATTTACCTTTGCCACAGTTGAATCCATGCAAAGATATGGACTCAATTCATTTGGATGTCAGCACATTGATTACATTGTGTTCTGAATTAACAAATTTGGATGAAAACATAAAAAATGAGGATATCATAAAAAGAATATGGGACAAAATAAAATGTTATGATATAAATGATGTTCATCTTATAACAAAATATAAAAAAGAATTATTAGGAGAAATTTTATCATATGGAGATAAAATTTATGTATGTCAGGATGCATGGGATACATTCAAATTAATTGTTAATACAAATGGATTAAAAAATGAAAAATCTCGATTTTTAGAAATAGAAAAATTTGTAACAATTGTTAAAAATAATCCAGTTGAACGATTCGCGCAGTGCACAAGTATACAGAGCGATCTTTATAAAAATATTTTTGGAACAGCCGAATCTATGAATTCCATTGTATACACAGGAAATACATCATTTATAAACAATATTGAAAGTCTTGGATTTCATGTTAATGTTAAAATACACAAATCTTTTCAATTGGCTGAAAAAGTATTGCAACTAAAGTAAAAAAAATATTTTGTGTGTTTGTTTTGTGCAAGTTTTTTATTTCACTTACTTTTCACATTTTTGTACTTTTTGTCATAATACTCAGCAAATTGTCCTTTTGAATACGGTTCCTTGATTGATTGGAGAAATTCACTGAGATCTTCAAGAAGAATGCAAAATCCAAATGAAGGACAAATTCGCGGTCTTTTTGGACCAACAATATTCAAAGCTTCATCATATGTCATCTTTGTATCCGTATTTTTTTGTGTACCATGAAGCATGAGATAAGAAATGACAACCGACGCACTTCGTGACCAACCCATTTTACAATGGATATACACTTTTTCATTGTTTGAAACAATGGAATGCACAAGGTCCATTATTTCATCGAAGTGTATCAAAAATGTGTCAGAACCATTGAAATCGTCTGGAAATTGAAAGGATTCGTGATAGATAAGACCATCGATTTTGAAGTTCACAACATCGTTCGCAACATTCACAATATGCTTGACTTGATGATCATCTCTGAGTTTTGCGAGATGACGATCGCAAAGATAACCTCCAAGAAAAATGTGATCAGTAACTTGATCATATAGATTTTCGGGAAGACGATGATGTCGAACTGGAAGGTCAAATATCATTGATGAATTCATTAATTTCTTTTGTTGCTGGTATTGCATTATCAAAAAGCTTTCAAAAAGAACAGAAACTGTTTCTTTATAGTGTTAGTTAATAAATAATAAAACAATGGAATTTACAACAAATATGCATTTTCAATTTTTTTGTGACTATTTTTTTACGACAAAAAAAATTGAAATATATACAATACAAATAAAAAATACTTGATATGAAAAATAAAAGCATAATGAGCGATATATTAATATTTAAAGAAGGCATCGCAGATTTAGCATGCACGAAACAAAATAAATTTAATACACACTTTATAAAAACAACACAAAATTTATCAGAAAGAGAAATTTTAT
>JBIPLF010000078.1:0-2843 GCA_044368015.1 Rickettsiales bacterium | reverse complement strand
CAACATCACCAGCAGTATTCCAAATATAATCACCATCAGAACCATGTTCAACAGCAGTGTTCCAAGAATTGGTATCATAATTGAAAACAGAAGGATAGGGGACAAAATAATTATTTGATGATTTTTGAATAATTGTGATGTTTTTATTGGGGTATTTGTCAATATTATTTTGGGCAGTCATTGAATGATTTGATGTTAATACTGCCATTATTTCAGTATTTGGAAAAATTTGAGATAAACAAATAGCTAGCAATCCAACCCCGCAAATGACCCAAATTCTTTTTGGGTTAATAATATGAGCGGTTGAAATTTTAATTTTTTCAATTAAAAAATTACCATAGCGAAAATCTTTGGTATACAATCCTTTTGGAACCATAAAAATTTTATTGTTTTTGTTTATTTTTTGATCAATTAAATTATAACATTCAGTCCATTTATCACACAATGTTATATTTGCATTTAATTGCCGTAATTTTTTTATCTGAACAGTATTTTCCAATATATCATCATTATATTTTATAGCATTTTCATCTCCAAAAGCGGTGTTTGTCAAATATATAGATGATTTTATATTCAATATAAATGCGCATAATGAAACGGTAATTTGTCCATATCCATTAAATGATCCTTGGTATAATATTTCATTATATTTTATGTTGTATTTTTTTTCCAAATATGTCATATTATCCGTTATAAAATCATATGCAGCACGTTGCTTTGTTCCACAATATAACAAATCCTCTCGAATTATATTGAACTTTTTATTATTATATGTGTATTGCTCAATTTGAGATTCTGGAGATAGATTTATATTTGTATCTCTTTTTGGAATTTGATTCACGAATTTGCTTTTACCAACAATTTTCGACACTACATAATTTACATTGTTGTGATTAAAAAAATTAAATTTAATGTAATCATCAATGTCATTATCCGTTTTGATTTTTTTTAATTCAAAATTATTAATCAAATTTTTTTCGACGTTATAGTGGTATTTTTTATTGTTGAAAAATCCACAATCGCAAGAATCAATCTTTTCTAATTCAGATTTCGTTACCTCTTTTTTTTGTGTTAATATTTTTTTTATTGATCTATAAAATGCGCATGTTTCATTACAACCGACCATTGTTTCGTCGCATTTTTTCCATATAAAAACAGGATTTACAAATGTATCAGAATTCATTGCCCAGCCAATTGTTCCCAAATATATTAAGCCATCATCTTTGTTAAAATCATCAATCAACCATGTCACAAAATGTTGATTTTTTTTTTGCCAAATGTTCATGGCGATTATACCGCCAACTTTAACGGCGTTTTTTATTTTTATCATCCAAACTTTCAAATATTTTTCATACCAATCCCTTTCAGATATGTAACCGTTCACGGATTGTTTATTTGATTTTTTATCATACATTTCAATATCATAATATGGTGGTGATGACATCATTAAATCATAAAAATTATCTTGTAATATGCTTTGTTCAAATGCTTGTTCTTTTATTATGTACTCTGCATTTTTATTTATTGGGGTAAAAAAATTTATAATTTTATTGTATCCTTTGTGAAGACAATGATTTGGATCAAATCCATGATATAAATCAATATCACAAGCCATTGCACCTATCAATCTATCACCCCATCCTGATGACATATCCAATATTTTTTTTGCATTAAAATATTCAATAAAGTATTTAATAATTCTTGGATTAAAATACGAACATAATGAATATTTATTTTTTAATGCCAAAGAGCGCGTCGCTATCCTCAAATTTATTATATTCATTTTATTATTCCATTTTATCATATCATCAATAATGTTCCCAATGTACTTTTTATAAAATGTTTTTACTGTTTTTTTTCCATTTAATTTGCATTTGAGACGACATTTTTCATTAAAGTAATCGGACAATTTTTCAACATCATCATTTTTGTTTGATTGTGCTATAATTACCAAATCCTCATTATTGTATGTTTTGTTTATTGTCAATGATTCATATACATATTTCGTATTATGAGTAATAATTTTTGTATTTTTTAGTTCTTCGAATATTTTTAGTATCTTTTTTTTTGATACGGTATATTTGTAATATGGAAATTTTATGATTTCAGTGATTTTATTTGGCGCCATGTTTTCCAAGTCTATTTTTTTAATTTTCATCAATAAAATTATAATATATAAATAATAAACGACAGATAAATTTATTTATTTATATTGATTTTTAAACAAATGTTTTAATTGCGTTCGTCAGGCGACAAATTTTCATCAAACAAACCATACTCATTTAATATCCATCCATTAACATGAGCTATTTGCCTCATTTTTGTGTTTAAATCTTTTGATCCAGTAAAATACAATATTGCAGTGTAAAATGATTCGTATGGTATAAAACGAATATCAATACGGCGCAAAATATTATTTAAATTACATATTCCCATATATTTTGTTTTGCCATATTCCGTTAAATCCTCAACAATAATTTTTTCAGAGTGTAATTTTTTCACAAATATATCAAGATAATTAATATCACTATCATTTTTTTTTATAATATCAGTGTGACTGATAACAATGTCAATATCATTTGATACATCTTTTTTGCGCCTGTATGATCCACAAATAACACAAACTATTTTGGAATCCATTGATAATAATATTTTTTTAATTTTTGTATACAACAAATTGATATCTTGTCGCGGTATATTTTCTTTTATTTTGTCAATATATTTTAATCCCTTTATTAATGTTGGTGATAATTTAATATCTCCAGATTCATATTTTTTTTTTAAGTCGGATATTGATGTTATTTTGTGATTTCTAAACATTTTGTATGCTGTAACTTTTCCAA